>CANMZR010000189.1 GCA_947502375.1 Polyangiaceae bacterium | reverse complement strand
ACCGTCGAAGGCCGTAGGGGCGACCGCTGCGAGTCCGTCGGGCGTGGTCAGCAGCGCCGAAGTTCCCGCGCCTGAGCTTCTCGGGGTGCCCACGGCCCCGAGCGGTTCCCCGGCGAGCCTTTCAGTGGGGCGCTCGGCCCAGGTGGCTGCCGCGACCGGAGGGTCGAAGGGTGCGAATTCGAATTCGGACTCTGTGACCTCGAAAGCTCCTGAGCGGACGCTGCTGAGCGAAGCCGCGTCTGCGGCTAGACCGGCTGTGCCTCTGTCCGCTGTGCCTCTGTCCGCTGTGCCTCTGTCCGCTGGGCCTCTGCCGGGTGGAGCTCTGTCCGCTGGAGTTGGGGCCGCTCTGGCACCGGTGGCTTCCTTTGACGCTCCCGCCGCGGCGGCACCGAACAGCGCGGACGCCATGGCTGAGCGTGTCGACGTCATTTACCTGCCGATTGTGACTTTCCGAGCACGTTTCGAGCAGAAGTACACCGCGAAGATCGCCGGAACGACCAAGAACAGCGACGGTGTCTGCTACATCCGTCGTCCTGGAAAGGTCTCGTTCAGCTACCACTCGCCGAACAAGAACCGGGTCGTGTCCGATGGCGTGACGCTCAAGATATACGAGGCTGAGAATCAGCAGATGTTCACCCGCTCGGTGGTGAGCACGGAATACCCAGGCGCACTCGCGTTCATCCTTGGAAAAGGCCTGCGCCACTCCTTCAACTTCGTGTTCAATGATTCGGCAAAATGGGAGGGCGGTCCGGTGCTCGTCGGGACTCCTCGCGTGGCGAATCCTGGTTACGAAAAGGTGCTTTTCTACCTGGACGAGGAGCTCATGAAGAAGGGCGATCCGGCCTGCGTGCGGCGCGTGCTGGTGATTGACGCCCAGGGAAACCGCAATCGTTTTGACTTCATTCACGTCGAGCAACCTCAGACCATTCCGGACGGCGAGTTCGAGTTCACGCCGCCCGAAGGCACAAACATCATTAAGTGATCAGCGTCAAGTTGGCACCATCAAGTGAGCGGCTCGCAATCGCTTTGCCCATGGGTTCGGCCTCGGGTGAAGTCATGAGGTGTTCGTGAATCGTCTCAGCGAGCTACCAAGCCAGCCTTGGCCGGCTGAGTGGGTCATCCATCAGGACGCGCAGGTGCTCGTCATCGACAAGCCCGCGGGCGTGCCGTCACACCCGGTGGACGCACTCGAGGCGCCGGATGTGGGCGTTCGCCTTGAGCGCTGGCTTGGCCGTCGGCCGTCGATCTTGCATGCACTCGATCGCGAGGCCTCGGGTGTGATGGTGCTCGCCTTCGAGCGCGAGGCGTCGCGCGCTCTTGCGAGCCAACTGGAGCGTGGGCCTACGAAGCGCCACCTCGTCGGGGTCGTTTCGAGGCCGCGTGGGCTCCGCCACGAACTTGTGAAGCAGGTCGGCGGACGCATGATCCTGCGCATCGACGAGCACAAGCACCTGCGCCGTGTCCTCGCCGAGGGAGGCGCGCCTATCGCAGGCGACCGCGATCACGGCGGAGCGCCCGCGCCCCGCTTGATGTGGCATGTCGAAGAGGTCGTCCTCGTCCATCCACATTCGAACCAACCACTGAAAGCGCTCGCACCGATGCCGTCCGCGATGGAGCGCTGGCTGCTTGGTGACGCGGCCGGCTCGGACGTTCCGGGTCGCATCGCCGACGCGGCTCGGCGGCGCTATGCGCTCTTCGCCCGTGAGGACACCAACCTCTTTCGGCTCGTCCATGGAGCCGGTGATGAACTGCCCGGCGTCGCGATCGACGTCTACGGCGCGCACGCGGTGGTGTCGCTTGCGATTGACCCGACTCCCGCGCTTCGTGAGGAACTATTTGACGCGGTTTTTGCGCTCGGGTTTCGCGGCGTGTACGCAAAATTGCGTCCGAAACAAGCGAACGTTCTCGTGAACACGCGCCGCGAAGACGTGGCTCCGAACGTGCCGGTTCGCGGAGAGCCAAGCGCCGAGCCGCTCTTTGTCAAAGAACTCGGCGTCGAGTATGCGGTGCGGCTCGGGGATGGTCTCTCGACCGGAATTTTCAGCGATCAGCGTGCCGGGCGGGGTTGGCTTCGCGAGGTGAGCCAGGGGCAATCCGTGCTCAATCTTTTCGCCTACCACGGAGCCTTTACGGTCGCGGCGATGGCTGGGGGTGCCCGTCGGACGGTGACTGTCGATGCCTCGGGCGTGGCGCTCGAGCGAGCACGCGAGAACGTCGCCCATCAAGGTGTGAGCCTTGGTTCCGATCACGTCCTCGTCAAGGCCGACGCGGTCGAGTGGCTCTCGTCCTGCCGCGAACGCTTTGACGTGGTCGTTCTCGATCCGCCTAGTTTTTCCACAACAAAAAAGGGCATTTTCCGGGCTGAGAGCGATTACCAGAGTCTCGCGACGCTGGCGCTCCGAGTCCTGGCTCCGGGTGGCGTTCTGCTCGCGAGCACGAACCTCCGGCGCATGACTCCGGAACAGTTTCGCCGCACGCTCTCCGCTGCCGCCAGGGAAGCACAAAAACCCGTCGTGAAGCTTCGTTCGCTGCCGCTCCCGCTCGACCATCCTCCCGTTCCCGGCGAGCCTTGGCACTTGAAGAGCGAGCTCGTCACTCTCGCGAAGTGAAGACGCGTCGGCCTTCTCACAAGGGTGGTGCTCAGCTGCGTTGAACGGCTTTGGCGAGCAGCTCGCTTATCGAGCGAACCTGCCCGAAGCTGCCGACTTTGTTTGACCCTGGATGCGAGTTCGTCCCGTTGATGGAGTCGATGAGCTTCGAGCCCAGGATCCGCGAGACCGCGTCGCTCGGTAGGACGAGGTGCGTTGCCACCGCATGAACCGCGGTAGCGCCGGCCGCGCGGTAGGCGCTCGCGGCTTGAAGGAGGGATGAGCCGGTGCGGATCATGTCGTCGTAAAGAATGACGACCTTACCCTCGACGTCCGCGTTGACCCCAGTGACGGTCAGACTGCCATCTTTCGGAGAACGGCGCTTGTAGACGAATGCGGGCGCACAGCCGAGCCTGAGCGCGAGGCTCTCGACCCACTTGGCGCGACCCGCGTCCGTCGCCCCAAGGACAAAGCGGTCCGCCGCGTCGGCCCCTTCGACGATGGACTGAACCAGCTCGATGACGACCGGCGAGCCGTAAATGTGATGGGTCACGTGGCTGTCGCTAAAATAGAATTCGATGCCATCGGTGTGGAGATCAAACAAGAACGTGCGGGTGCCTCCTTCGCACGCAGGGATAGCCGAGATGAGCCGAGCACGCGTCTTTGCCGTCACAACTTCGCCCGGTTTTACGGCGCGTTCCATCGTGGCGTAGCCGAAGTAGGGCATCACAATCGAGAGCGAGCGAGCCCCGGCACGGGCGATCGCATAACCGAGATCGTACACGTCGAGCCAGTCCCCGTCGGTCGGGGTTCCCCCAAGCAAAACGACGTCGCGGCCCCAGGGATCATCGATGACCCTTCGGTACGTCTCGCCATCGGGGAAGCTTTTCCGTTCGACGGTGCCGCGCTCAAATCCTCCCGCGAGACAGAACTCTTCGGCGAGGTATTCGTAAGTGAGGGTCGCAAACAAAAGTTTTGGCCGCGCGCTCATGGGCCCGCAGGGTAGACGCGGCGGCACGCTTGCACCAGCGTCGAGTCGCGCTTCACGAGCTTCGGTCTCAGCGGCAATGGAACGCGTCGACGCGGGAGCCCGTCACCTTCCGTGAGCCGCAGTCCGCAGCGGCGTCCAGCGTGGTAGCGCTATCGACCAGCAGCGAGTCGCGTGCCGACGCCTTGACCATTCTGGGCTGCGGTTCGTCGTCGCAGCTGGCGATCATGTCGAGCACGCACTCGATGGGAGCCGGACACTCGTTGTGCACTTCGACCCTGCAGGCGGCGAGCTCGCAGGACGCTTTGGCATGAATGCACTCGAGCCCGGCATCGATGAGCGTGGTGACCTCTGGCGCGTCTCCGGAGGTCGATCGAGCCTGCGAGGCTGGTGTCGCCGGCGGCTCCGGCACGAGGCGGGTAGGGGAGCAGGCCGCTAAAATAAACAGCACCGCGCGGAGGGTGTTCCAGCTCACTCGCGGACGGCCTCGTGCTTCGTTGGAAAAATGCGCGAGAGACCGATGTGAACGGCTCCCGCAATCAAAAATCCCGTGAACCACGCGTAAACGTAGAGACCCTCGAAGGCCGATGGAATGTGCTCCACCAGATGAATTCCCTTTAAAAACCCTGGAAGGTTTGGCGCGAGGGCGAGGACGAGCGCGAGCATCGCAGCCGGATTCACGCCGCGGTACCGCCCGGTCTGCCGGTAGAGGTCCGGCACATCGAGTTTCGTTTTTCGCAGAATAAAATAGTCCGCAATCATGATTCCAGCGATGGGTCCGAGCAGCGCGGATACGCCCGTAAGCCAACCGTCGATGTAGGTCGATGCGTCGGCGAGGAGCTTCCAGGGCATGCACAGAATGCCGAGAACGCAGGTGATGACGCCGCCGGTCTTGAAGCTGATGTACTTCGGCGCGAGATTCGCAAAATCGTTGGCGGGGCTGACGAGATTCGCGGCCACGTTGACCGATAGGGTCGCGATGACAATGCCGAAGACCGCGACGACCGCCACGATGCCGCGTGTCACCGCCGATGCGATGAGGGGCACCGACGCGCCGGGTGGGGGCGAGGACGAGGTCATCTGAGCGAGCACGAATTCGGGGTTCCAGAGGTCGCTCAGGGGAACGCCTTTCAGCAGGCCTGCCGAGGCACTCGTGATGACCAGCGCCATCGCCGAGAAGGCGATCATCGTCGTCGGAAGGCCCAACGCCTGGCCGAGCATCTGCTCTCGTTGCCCACGTCCGTAGCGCGTGAAGTCAGGAATATTGAGCGAGAGGGTCGCCCAAAAACCGACCATCGCCGTGACACTCGGCACAAAGACCGGCCAGAACTCCGCGAGGTTCTTGAACTGCGAGGGCTTGTCGAGAAGTGGCCCGGCTCCACCCGCCCGGCTCACGACCCAAAACAACAAGAAGCCCGCGAGCACGAGGACGATCGGCGCCGCCCAGTTTTCGAACACGCGCACGGCGTTCATCCCTCGATAAAGGATCAAGATGTGCAGCGCCCAGAAGAGCAGGAAGGTCACAAAGTGCGAGAGCTGGAGTCCCGCGATTTTCGCGCCGCCGCCGAGTCCGGCGAAGCCAGGTGCAAAGGTCGTGATGAAGGTGTGGATCGCCTCCCCGCCGATGAACGCGTTGATGCCAAACCAACCGCACGCGACGAGCCCGCGAACGACCGCTGGCGCGTTGGCCCCGACGGTTCCGAAGGAGGCGCGCGCGAGCACCGGGAAGGGGATCCCGTACTTGGTTCCCGGGTGGGCATTCAGCAAGATGGGTACGAGCACAATCAAGTTGCCGAGGCCGATGGTGAGCAACGCTTGCCACCAGTTCATCCCCTTGGCGATGAGGCCACCCGCCAGCGTGTAGGTCGGGATGCAGTGGGCCATCGAGATCCACAGGGCGGCGAAATTGTAGGTGCTCCAGTTCCTTCGCTGCTCCGGAACGGGTGCAAGATCGCCATTGAAAAGCGGGCTTTCCGCGATATCTGGCGGCAGTCCGGCGAGCGCTTCCTCAGTCAAGTTGGGATCGTGCATGGTTACCCTACGACAAAGTTAATGATGCGGCCGGGCACATAAATGAACTTCTTCACTTCTTTGCCGGCAAGGAACCGGATGACTTCGCCGTCGGCCTCGGCGAGCGCACGAGCGACGTCGGCGTCGGCGTCTTTCTGCAGACGCACGGTGCCGCGGGTCTTGCCGTTGACCTGCACGCCAAGCTCGATGGTGTCCTCGGTAACGAGGGCCGGATCGAACGTCGGCCACGGTTCGTAGGCGAGCGTTTGAGCGTGTCCGAGTCGGCTCCATAGCTCCTCGCCAAGATGTGGCGCGAACGGCGAGACGAGCAGTGCGAGTGCCCGCGCGGCTTCTTTCGGCACCGGATCCTGGGGCTGCAGATGATTGACGAGGACCATCAACGCGCTGATGGCCGTGTTGAACGCCAAGCGGTCGATGTCCTCACCGACTTTCTTTATCGTCTTGTGAACGAGGCGCTGCGTTGCCGCGTCGATGCTGTCGGTGGTGGTGCGGCTGCCGACCGTGAACGCGCGATCGCGAAACCGCACGACGCCTTGAATTTGAGTGGATTGCCAGGGTTTTACCGCTTCGAGCGGACCCATGAACATCTCGTAGAGGCGCACGACGTCGGCGCCGTGAGCCTTTACGATGTCATCCGGGTTGATCACGTTACCCCGTGATTTGCTCATCTTTTCGCCGTCCTCACCCAGGATGAGTCCCTGATGGACGAGCCGCTTGAAGGGTTCCGGCTCGCTCACGAAGCCCAGGTCAAAGAGCGCCTTATGCCAGAACCGTGCGTAGAGAAGATGCAACACCGCGTGCTCGGCGCCGCCTACGTAAAGGTCGACGGGGAGCCATTCTTTGGCGGCTTCCGGCGACCAGCCAGCGGAGGCATTCGTGGGATCGACAAAGCGCAGGTAGTACCAGCAGGAGCCAGCCCATTGAGGCATCGTATTGGTCTCCCGCGCGAACCACTTGCCGTCCTTTTGGAAGAAGCGCCAGTCCACCGCACGCGCGAGCGGCCCGGCCGGATCGTCGCCGGGCTTGAAGTCTTCGAGGTCCGGCAGCCGCAGTGGCAACTCGGATTCCTCCACGGCGATCGGTTGGTCAAAGTGGACCGTGTGCGCACAGGTACGTGGGTCGCCGTCGGTCGTGACGGGGAAGTAGATAGGGAAGGGCTCTCCCCAATACCGTTGACGTGAGAAGACCCAGTCGCGCAGCTTGTACTGCACCTTTTTCGTGCCGAGTCCGCGCTCTTCGAGGAACGCGAGGATGCGGAGCTTCGCCGCCGGCGGCTTCAGCCCATCGAGGAGGCCGCTATGGATGAGCTCGCCGTCCTCGCTATCGGTGTACGCCGCCTCGCTGACGTTGCCCCCTTTGACGACCTCGACAATCGGCAACCCAAACGCCTTGGCGAACTCCCAATCTCGCCCGTCGTGACCCGGCACGGCCATGATGGCGCCGGTGCCGTAGCTCATGAGGACGTAGTCGGCAATCCAGATTGGAACGGGCTTGTCATCGACCGGGTTGAGCGCGTATGCCCCAGTGAATACCCCGGTTTTTTGCTTGCTCGCAGCACGGTCACGCTCGGCTCGGTTCTTCGCCTTGGCGACGTAGGCGGTGACGGCGGAGCGCTCCGCATCGGTGACGATCGTCTGGATGAGTGGATGCTCCGGAGCGAGCACGCAGTAGGTTGCGCCGAACAACGTATCGGGGCGCGTCGTGAACACCTCAAAGCTTTCTGGATGGCCCTGAATGCGGAAGGTGACGGTCGCGCCTTCGCTTCGTCCGATCCATTCCTTCTGCATGAGGAGGGTGCCGCGCGGCCAGTCGAGGCCTTCGAGGTCCGACTCGAGCCGGTCCGCGTACTCGGTGATGCGCAACATCCACTGGCGCAACGGCCGGCGTTCGACGGGGTGTTGGCCGCGCTCGCTCTTGCCGTCGATCACCTCTTCGTTTGCGAGCACCGTCCCAAGGAGCGGGCACCAATTGACGGTGACCAAGTCTTGAAACGCCAGCCCCTTTTTGAACAGCTGAAGGAAGATCCACTGCGTCCAACGCACGTAGTTTGGATCCGTCGTGTCGACTTCCCGGCTCCAGTCGTAGCTGAAGCCCAAGCTTTTTAGCTGGCGCTTGAAGGTAGCGATGTTCTTTTGCGTCGTGACGGCCGGATGGGTCCCGGTTTGCAACGCGTATTGCTCGGCGGGCAGCCCGAAAGCATCCCACCCCATCGGGTGCAGGACGTCGATGTCCTTCATTCGCGAGTAGCGCGCAACGATGTCGGTGGCGGTGTAGCCTTCGGGGTGGCCCACGTGCAGGCCCGCCCCTGACGGGTAAGGAAACATGTCGAGAATGTAGAGTTTCGGGCGACCTTCACGGCGCCGTGCCCGGAAGGTGTCGTGTTCGTCCCAGTAGCGCTGCCAGTGCGCTTCGATGCTTCGGTGGTCGTACGCCATGAGCGCGCGAGGCTACCTTCGTGTTGGGAGCGCGTCAGCTAGCTTTTCGATGGAGAACCCGAGCGAGGGCGATGCACAACAAGGCCTCGGTCAAAGTCTCGGCGAGCGCCTCGCAGGGTCGCATGGCAGTAACAACATTGTCACGCGTTCGGACTGAAACAACGGCGCTCGGCGCGCATACGGCAACGCCCCGACGAATGCCCCAAAGGGGCAAGATGAGATAGCCCAGGGCAACGCCCTGGGTTCGAGGGGCAACCGTGCTGCCGCGCTCGACCTCGTCACCGAGCCTCGCCCAGAATCCTTTCGGATGTCTCGCCAAGGCCTGGTCGTGAGCGAATCTCCGCGTGCTGTCAGAACGTCGCTGGCCAGACGGTTGCGTAACAACGGCGAGCGTCGCACACCCTGCCGCCGGATCAAAACCGCCGTTGCCGAGCACGCCTCCGCGACCTCGCTCTGGGTCGAGGAGCGGCCGCCACCAATCCGTTAACGGCCGCCACCTTCGCCAAGCTCGAACTCCAGCAAATAACCGCGTTTTCGTGATGGCACGCCCGATGCTCAGGCAAAGGGCCGATGCCTGGACCCGCTCACTCCGCAATCGTCGATCTCCTGGCCGGACGGCTCGACTTCATCGTTGAGTTGCTCGGCCTCGTCGGCATCGAGCTCCCGAAGTTTGACTACCTGGAGCACGCGACCGAGAGCCTCGCGCCCTCGCAGCTCGGGCCGTTCTTGCCCGACCTTGTCGTGCG
>CANMZR010000188.1 GCA_947502375.1 Polyangiaceae bacterium | reverse complement strand
CCCCCGAATCACCAGCTGCTGAGCCTCGTGCCATCGCCGAGAAGCCCCAAGGGCGCCGACACGCGGCAGAGCCGCCGTTGCCAACAGGCCGTTTTCCAGGTTCACTTTCCTTAGCCGCCTCCCTCTGGCATAAGGTGAAACGAAGTGTAGATGAGTCTCACGCGTGCGTCGCGAAATCCACCAAGTGGGGCGCATTGCGTGTAGCCAACTCGATCGAACCCACCACGCGACCGATCGTCCGGCTCGCTCCACGTGCGCTCGAATCAGCCTAGTACGAAAACACCCACATGAATCATCGACTCACGCGCCGAACGTTTCTGCAGGCGTCTGCCGCAGTTGGCACCTCCACGACCGTCGCGGGCTTGACGGGTTGTGCCAGTCTTTCGCCCGAGCCAGCCACGCAGACGCGATGGCGGGGTTTCAATACCCTCGAGATGTTTCGAGCCAATCCGGATACGCCACCGCCACGAGGCGCTCCGGTCCCGCTTCCCCCACCATTCAGTGAGGCCAATTTCAGCTTGATGGCGTGATGGGGGTTTAATTTCGTGCGCGTACCGATGTCGTACTGGTGGTGGTCCCATGAGCTCGACCTCGACCAGTCCCCATCGATCCTTCCAATGAGCGAGGCTGTTCTCGCGCAGCTCGACTCGGCCGTTACGCTCGGCAGAAAATACGGCCTGCACGTGAGCTTGGCGATGCACCGTACGCCCGGCTACTGCGTCAACCGGCCGCTGGACAAATACAGCATTTGGGCGGCTGACACCGGCGGCGCTGCAGCGCTCGCAGCGACCGGCGACATATGGCGCACGCTGGCCACCCGTTATCGCGACATCAGCTCGCAGCACTTGAGCTTCGATCTGCTCAACGAGCCGCCCTGGGTCTCCGACGTTACGAGTCCGAGCAAGTGGTACAGCACGATGCTCGCTTATGCCAACGATACCCGTCCGATGAACTCGGCCGATTACTTACGTTTTGCGACCACGGCAGCGGCCGCGATTCGCGAGTCGAGCCCAGACAGGCTCATTCTCGCTGAAGGCATTGGATGGGCTACCATTCCTGACAGCGCCCTTAGCTCACTGAACGTCGGCAGCAGCATGCACTGCTATGAGCCATTCGGCGTCGCACAGTACGGCTCGCCGGCTATCGGCGGCCTGAATACGGAGCCTCCGAGTGTAAGCGACGGCTGGGGAGTTCCTACGTGGCCCGGCGGAATCAATCTGGGCGGCGACACGTGGTATCGCGACGACCTCGTGCATGCCGTAGAGCCATTTGGGCAGCTCGTCGCGCAGGGCAAGGTGGCCCATTGTGGTGAAATTGGCTGTTATAAGGCGACCCCCCACGGGGTGGCGTTGGCTTGGCTCGAAGACGCGCTCAGCATTTTTAAAGACGCCGGCGTCGGATTTGCCATGTGGCAACTCGAAGGCGAATATGGGCTCGTCAACTCCGGGCGTACCGATGTTGCGTACGTGACCATGCCCGACGGACGACTGCTCGATTTGGCAATGCTCGAGCTCCTGCAAAAGTACTGATCCCGCGCACGCCGTCAAAAGCCTTCGTCGTTTTTCGGAACCGCGACGACGCGACCTGCGCCAGCCTCGAGAACCGCATCCGGCGCACGGCCACCCGCGAAAGGCGCTCTTGGTCGCCCTCACCCGAGCGCGAAAGCCAGGGCACCCGCGAAAGCCACAAATATACTAAAGATACCAGACTAAAAAGATTCCACTAAAAAGTGTCTGTTGAGTATAGGCGTTTTAGTATAGCCAATTTAGTATCCTATTCTTAGAAACGTACAGTTAATAGAGACAATTGAGTGGCTCACGGGAAGCTCTTGGCTTGCCGGGCAACCACGCCTCGATGGCTCGGTCGAAGGCCCAAGCGGCCTGCGCACGCGAGCGCGAACAGTGTCGCCAGAACCGCGACACCTGCGGCCCCACGAAACGTGAGGGAACTACCGAGGGAACGATACGCGGTCCCCCATACGAGCATGCCGCCCGCGCCTCCCACAGCCGCCGTCGCTGACACCATTGCGCGCAGTGCGCCAAGCGATTCCGGGCGCGATTCGTCGCGCACGATGCGCATCAGGGCCGTCCAGGTCGCACCAAAAGTAAGGGCGTGAAGCGACTGCAACAGCACGAGCGCGGGCACCCCATGCAGAACGCTCAACAAGCCGAGCCGGAGCGCGGTCGCAGCGGCACCAAGAACGAGCAACGGGGCGGCGCCGTAACGTTCGAGGAGGCGCTCGGCGACCAGAAAGAAACCCACCTCGGCGAGAACACCGACGGCCCATAGAATTCCCGCCGTCCCAGGCGTGAGCCCCTCATCCCGAAGATGCAAGGAAAAGCACAGATCGTAAGCCGAATGAGCCATCTCGAAACAGAGGGCGCAGACGAACAAAAGCCGCAGTGCCGGGTCCTGCCGCAACAGTGAAAGGGCCCCGGAGCCAGGTTGAGCGGTGGACGCGGAGGCTCCCGGCATTCGCGAACGAGCGGGCAACCACCAGGCCACGATGCCGGCGCACGCGAGCGCTGTCGCAATGGCGAACAACAAACCGGGAGACGTCGGGTCGAGCCAGCGACCGGCCGCGACTGCAGCGAGGAGAAAGCCGAGCGAACCCCATAAACGCAGCGGCCCATAAGGGGCTCCACTCTCGAGGGCAATCGTGTCCGCGAGCGAACCCATGGGTGCGCGAAAGAATGCAAACACCGCCACGCAACCCAGCGTCAGGGCAAACCCGGGTGCGCCTGTTGCGGTGAGGAGCGCGAGCAGAGCCACCGCCAACGCGGCGAGCCCGGTGGTGACAGCGACCATCGAGCGCCGAAGCCCGGTTCGATCCGCGAGCCAACCGAAGAACGGCGGGGAGAGAAGCCCCATCACGGGACTGGTTGCAGCGATCAGCCCAAGCTCGAAGCCAGCGATGCCATGGGCCTCGAGCCAGCGCGGAAATGCGGGCGAATAAATCCCGAGGGCAACGAAGAAAAAGAAGTAAAAAAGGCGCAATCCAGACATTAGCCGACGCGCTCAGAAGGACCGAATAAAGGACGGCGAAGCCCCATGCAAACGCCCGCGTGGTCGCAAGGGAGCCCTCGACGAAAAACGACGAAAGCACCTGGAGTCCGTAGCAAGTCCGAAGGTTCGCAGCATCGGCCGAGGGAGCATGCGGCCGCGCTCGCGGCTCCGCCAGACGGAATCGTCCGCGGGGGAGCCGCTCATCCGCCACCCCTCGATTCGTTCGAATCGAGGGCCAAATAACAACAGGTAGCCGAGTCAATAGCCGTCGAACTCGAGGGTAGTTCGCCCCCCCTCGCCAAAGGGGGGGCGAACTACCCGTCCCTTCGATGGACTCGGCGTGCCACGAGCCATTGACAGGAAGACCCAAGGCACGTTGATTGAGGCCGTGCGCTCTCACCACGTGACCCACGATGGGCCAAGGACGACTTTGCTTTCCTACGGGATAGCCCAGCTCTATCTCGCCGCATTCGGCTGGAAAACCGAAGGGGACTTGCCGCCGCTTCGTAAGGCGATCTTCATCGCCGCACCGCATACGAGCGCCTGGGACGCGCCCTTCATGCTCGCGGTTGCCTGGTCTTACCGCATGAAGCTGAGCTGGATTGCCAAGCACACGCTGCTCGCCGGATGGAAGGGACCGTTCATGCGCTGGCTCGGAGCGGTACCCATCGACCGACGCGCGCCGCTCGGGCAAGTCGCCCAGGTCGTCGAACGCATGGTGGCGTCGGAGGGTATGTTCCTCGCGATTGCACCCGAGGGAACACGCGGGCGCACCGAACATTGGAAGTCCGGATTTTATCGAATGGCCGAGGGCGCGAAGGTGCCGATTGTCTGCGGATTCCTCGACTACAAGCGAAAAGTCGGTGGGCTCGGCCCGGTCTTCATCCCCTCGGGCGACGTGGTCAAAGACATGGATCGGTTGCGCGCGTTTTACGAGGAAGTGAGCGGTTATTACCCCGAGATGTTCGTGACTCCGCGGCTCCGTGAAGAGCTTGAAGCCGTGGCCGACGGCGCTGCGGAGAAGCACGCGGAGAAGCACGCGGAGCCTATGCCGCTCGAGGGCGCACAGCCTCAATAGTGGGGAGGGGGCCCATTTTCTGGCGCGTCGGGAAGCCCTGCGGCGAGCTGCTCTTCGAAACGCTTGGTCTTCGCCTGAAGCCGCGCCAAAGCCGCGCGCAACTCGATGACAACCTCGTTCAACTCCGCGACCGTTCGGTCTTGATAGGTGAGCTTCACCTCCAGCTCAATCACGCGCCGCTCGAGCGTTTCCACGGTGGCCACCACCCGTTCAGCGTACACCAAACGACGCCTCGACGCGCACCCGAGCTTCCAGCCCGCAGTCCTTAAAAAGCCGGGGCCAGCGCGACCATCACGCGCTCACGCGGCACCCATTCCTGAGCGCCATTGCCAAGTTCGCAAAAAAAGTGACTGCCCTGCCCGCCCAGCAGCCGCGCCGGATAGCTCACTCCATCCGTCCACAGAACGAACACCGGCATGCCGACGTAGGCCATTCCGGGGGCGGCCGCCGAGGCCACGCCAAAGGCCGTCGGAAGCGGTCGCGACGCCGGTCCGAAGAGCGCATCATCGAGGCGGCGCGCGTCCCTGCTCGCCACCCAAACGGCGCAGCCCAAGACGACCACCAGAGCGAACGCAAGGAGCAGCCCGAGACCGATATGTTCGCCTCCGAAACCAAACGTCCCCCGGCTAAACACGGCCCAATCGTAGAGGCCATGGCCCCCGACCGCGACCGCCAGGCCCGCCAATAGCCACCCTACCGAACCACGCGCAGCAAGCTTGGCGCGCCCGACAAAGTAACCCATCAAACCCGAAGCGAACGCGTGCAGCGGGACTGCCGTAAACGCGCGAAAGAGTCCGGTCTCGATGTTGCCACCTGCGTAAAGGACGTTCTCCAGCATCGCAAAGCCAAGGCTGGCCGCGGCGCAATAAAGAATGCCGTCCATCACTTCGTCAAACTGAGGTTTACGCCACAAATACAGCAAAACACAGGCGAGCTTCAGGCTCTCTTCGGTGAAAGCCGCGACGAGAAAAGCGTCGAGAAAGTGTCCTTGCGCCTCCACCACGGACTTGCCGAGCACCGCTTGCATCGCAAGCTCGATGATCGCAGCTGGAATGCAGGCGGCCACACCGAGGAGCACCACGTTCCGCACGCTGCCTGGCGGTTCGGGGCGCTTCGCATCGAGGTTTTTAAAGTACCGGAGGAACAGGAAGCCGGGCGCCAGGGCGACCGCCAAGCTAACGACGTTCACTCCCATGCGTCCGAAGGTAGCTCAGCGAAGCCAGTTCGGTCGAGTCGTCCGAATCACGCTCAGCGACACATTCGCCGTTCTTGCCATCGACGACCCGAGAGACGACACCCGTCGCCGAGTCCGTATTTACGGCAATCCCGGGTCGCGGACGCACACCCATCCTGCGGGCTCGAGCGCCATGGGCCGAGCGGCTCTAAAAACCTTGGGTACGCGTCACCCAATACGGAGTAAACATGCGCCCCGATGAGTGACCCCAAGCCCAACTCGACGGCTCCAACCTCAACGCCGAGTTCGGGTGCTCACGGGCATGGCCCGGCTGCAGCACTCGTTCTCGGCGCCGTCGGCGTGGTCTACGGCGACATTGGCACAAGCCCTCTTTATACCCTCACCGAGTGCCTGCACGGGCACCACGCAGTGGAACCGATTCCGAAGAATGTCTACGGCATCATTTCGCTCATCGTGTGGTCGATCACGATGGTGGTCACGTTCAAATACCTGCGCCATTTGATGAAGGCGGACAACCATGGCGAGGGCGGAATCATGGCGCTGCTCGCGCTGGTTCCGAGCGAATCGCGGCCAAAACCGGCGGGTCGGGTCGGCGGGATTGCGCTCCTCGTCATCATCGGGGCAGCCTTGCTCTATGGAGACGGCATCATCACGCCGGCCATCTCGGTGCTCAGCGCCACCGAGGGTCTCAGCGTGGCTACAAGTGCGCTCGAACCCTACGTCGTTCCGCTCACGGTCGTCATCCTCGCGGGCCTTTTCGCCATTCAAAAGAAAGGCACGGGCGGGATCGGCAAGGCCTTTGGGCCGATCATGGTGGTGTGGTTCGGCGTCCTCGCCGTCCTCGGGGTGATCAACATCACGAAGAACCCGCATATTCTTTACGCCCTCTCGCCGCATCACGCGGTCACGTTTTTCGCACGGAACGGCTGGCAAGGGTTTCGCGTACTCGGGGGCGTCGTCCTGGCGGTGACCGGCGGTGAAGCGCTCTACGCCGACATGGGTCATTTCGGGCGCAAGCCGATTCGGACCGCTTGGTTCGTCCTGGTCTTCCCGGCGCTCTGTCTTTGTTACCTTGGGCAAGGCGCAACGGCCCTCACCGATCCGCAATCAGTGGCGCGCCCTTTTTACGCGATGATGCCGCCTGGACCGTGGCTCTACGGAGCAGTGGCACTCGCCAGCGCGGCGACCGTCATCGCGTCCCAAGCCCTCATCTCGGGTGCGTTCTCGCTCACGCAGCAGGCGATACGCCTCGGGTACTTTCCCCGGATCCTTGTCACCCACACGAGCAGCGGAGAGGAAGGACAGGTTTACCTTCCGATGCTGAACCGTTTGCTGGCCGTCTCATGCATCACAATCGTTCTCGTCTTCAAGAAATCGAGCGACCTCGCGGCAGCGTATGGCCTCGCTGTCAGTGGAACGATGGCGATAACGTCGATCGTCTTCTACGTGGTGACGCGCGAAAACTGGGGCTGGTCACGCTTGAAGGCGGGCGCACTCCTCGTGCTGTTCCTCTCCTTCGACATCCCGTTCCTCGTCGCCAACGCGCTGAAATTTTTCGACGGCGGCTACCTGCCCTTTTTCGTTGGCGTCGTCTTCGCCCTCGTGATGGTGAGCTGGCGGATTGGCCGCAGCTACCTTGCCGCCAAGATGAAGAGCCTGTCCGCGCCCATCGCGGCCTTCACGGAAGAATTGCCATCGATGCTCCTCGCTCGCGTACCCGGAGTGGGGGTCGTCCTGGCTTCTCAGCAGGCCGGCATTCCACCGGTTCTCACGACCCTCGTGAAGCGCTTCAAGGTACTGCATGAGCACTTGGTTCTCGCGACGATCGTGACGGAGCACGTCCCCGAAATAAGCGACCGAGAACGTCATCAGGTCGAGCGCCTCAGTCCGGACCTCCTGCGCGTCGTGTTGCGCTACGGGTACATGCAGCGGCCCGACGTTCCCGCGGCCCTGGTCGTTGCTCTAAAGGACCTGGACATCCACGTCCCCCATCAAGACATCACGTACTTCCTCGGGCGTGAGACGCTGCTGGCGAGTCCGGCCGGCCACATGAGCGGAGTCGTGGAAGCTTTATTTTTACTGCTATCCCGCAACGTGCGTAGTGCGACGGACTACTTCGCGCTACCGCCGGACCAGGTGGTCGAGCTCGGGATCCAGCTCGATCTCTGAGGCTCCGAACGACGGGTACCGGGCGTCTCGGTCCCCACCATACGGTGGTCGGACAGGTTCAAAAAAACAAGACTACAAAAAACACCGTCAGGCTTCAGCCGCGTTTTCCTTCCAGCTCCTCCCAGCGTGCGGTCAGGCGAGTCGTGTCGGCGCGCGCACCTTGAAGCCGCTGCGTCAAGGCGGGCACCTCGACCCCACGGGTCACATAGAGCTGCGGCTCCGCGAGCGCCGTCTCGAGCTCGGCGACCAGCGCCTCGGCGGACTCGATCGCCTCCAGAATGCCGGCGAGCTCGCGCGTCTCGTTGAAGGTGAGCTTCGTTTTCGAGGCCAGCACCCCGACCGCCTTTGGCGCATCGGTCACCGCGACTGACCCTTGACTGAGCGGCGACGGCTTGGCGTCCGATGGCGGCGGCCGCAAAGCGCAATACATCGCATAATTTCCCTCATAGCGCACGACGCGCCCATCGCTCTCGAAGGCGAGAATGGCCGTCGCCACGCGATCCAAAAACCAACGGTCATGGGTCACCACCACGGCGCCGGCCCGCGTCTCCAACAACAGCTCTTCGAGCGCGCCCAGCATGGCGACATCCAGGTCATTGGTCGGCTCATCGAGGACAACGAGATTACCGGGTACGGACAGCATTTTCGCGAGTGCGACCCGTGCCCGTTCGCCGCCGGAAAGCGAACTCACGGGTTGGCGTTGCTCATCGGCGCGGAACAGAAACCGCTCGAGGTAACTGCGGACCTCGAGGGATTGGTCGCCCATCGGGATCCGGGTTCGGTCGCCCGCTACGTTGTCGAAGATCGACGCTGTGTCATCGAGCCCGATGCGATGCTGATCGAGGTAGTTCGTCGAAATGTTCTGACCGCGTAAAATAACGCCAGTTTCGACCGGATGCTCGCCGAGGATGGCTCGCAGGAGAGTCGTCTTGCCGGCACCATTCGGACCGACGATACCGAGCCGCTCGCCGGGTCGAATGAAGAGATCGAGCTCGCGCACGAGCACCCTTCCGCCCTGTGCGAGTGTCACCCCCTTCAATTCGATGACGCTCTTGCCCGCTCTCGCGGCACCAAACTCGATGGCCGCGCTCTTATCGCCGCGTGGCTTCACGATGTCTCGAGCGGTCTCCGCCCTGGAAATTCTGGCCTTTTGTTTGCCGGTACGCGCCCTCGGCTGCCGGCTCAACCAGTCCAGCTCTTTGCGCAGGAAATTCTGCCGATTCGACTCGGTTCGCTCCGTTTGCTCCGAGCGCACGGCCCGCGCCTCGAGGTAATCGTGGTAGCCACCCGCGTACCCGTGAAGGATCCCGTGGTCGAGTTCCAGGGTGCGTGTCACCACGCGATCGAGCAAATAGCGGTCGTGGGTGACGAGGAGGAGCGCACCG
>CANMZR010000187.1 GCA_947502375.1 Polyangiaceae bacterium | reverse complement strand
GCGCCATCGACGAGGTTCGGGCCCGCGGTGGACGGGTGCGTTACAAGGTAATGATCGACGAGAAAAATGGCCTTCGCGGGCCGGCTCCTTCGAGCGACGAGGTCAAGGCCGCGTTCGAGAAACTCGACGGCGTTCTCTCGTCGAAAGAGCTCCCGACCGACGACCGCGCCCACGGCTTCACGCTCTTCGGCGCCCACAGCGCCGACCTCCGCGCCGACATCTTCAAGCTGTGCGTCGATAAGGGCTGGTTGATGCTCGAGATGCATCGCGAGATCCAGAAGCTCGAGGACGTGTTCAAGTCCCTCACCAAAGGCGACGAGAACGCCGATCGGCTGCGCGCGACCCCGGCCGCCGTTGACGAAGACGAATCAGACGACGAGGCGGACGACGAGGCGGACGACGAGGCGGACGACGAGGCGGACGACGCGGACGACGCGCCAGAAAAATCGGATAAGCCCGGTGGCGCCGAAGGTGCCAAGGATGACGACGCCGACAAGAAGGCCTCGAGCGCCAAGGAAGGGAACTGATCCATGAGCACGACTCTGAGCATCGCGAAGCGAGAGTTTCGCTCCTACTTCGACTCCCCGGTGGCCTACGTGGTCATCTGCTTCAGCCTTTTTGGGCTCGGCGGCGTCTTCTTCAACTACCACGGCGGATTTTGGCAAGCGAACCGCGCGAGCCTCGAGCAACTCTTCGTACAAATTCCGCGCGCCTTGTCGTTGATTGTGGTCCCGGCCATCACGATGCAGTTGCTCGCCGAAGAAAAGCGCAGCGGTACCCTTGAGATGCTCATCACGCTTCCGGTCAAGGATTCCGAGGTTATTCTCGGAAAATTCCTCGGAGCATGGGGCCTTGTGCTCGTCCTGCTCGGAGCGACGGCGCTCTATCCCGTGCTCATGTTCAAGGCGCCCTGGAACTTGGGGTCGCTCGATGCGGGGCCCGTGTTCGCGGGCTACTTCGGCCTCGCGCTTTACAGTGCCGCAGTCGTCGCGATTGGGCTGTTGGTCTCGGCCCTGACCGAGAGCCAAATCGTCGCCTTCTTTGTGACCTTCTTCGGGTTGCTCTTCATACACGTCGTCGGTGCCGGCGCGATCCTTTCGATGTTGCCCCCGAAGGCTGAGTACTTGCTCAACTTCATCAGCTTCGATACCCGCCTGTCTTCGTTCATGCGTGGCCTGATCAACACCCGCGACGTCATCTTCTTTGTGTCGATCACCTTCGGCTCGCTCGTCGGCTCATTCTGGGCCCTCGAGCGTCGCAAGTGGAACTGAGGTAGCAGCCATGGAACGCAAACAACGTGCAGCCAATCTCTCGGGCGCCTACCTCGCGGTGGTAGCCATTGCGATTGTGCTCGTGAACCTTATCGGCTGGAGCTTCAACAAGCGCGGAGACGTCACCAAGAACGAGCGTTTCACGCTGTCGAAGGGCTCTGCAAACCTCGTCTCGAAGGGGCTGAAGGAAAACTTCACCATCAAGCTCTACGTGACCAAAGGGCTCCCAACTCTCGATCTCTTCGTCGACGATTTGACGAACTTGCTCGGTGAGTACGAGCGCGCTTCGGCTGGAAAGCTTTCCTACCAGGTGATCGAGGCCAAGACCGACGAGCAAAAGGAAGAGGCCAAGAGCCACTGCGCAACCGGCGGTTGTCAGCCGCTGCAGCAAGTGCCGTTCGGCGAAGGCAGCGAGCAGGCGGACCAGGCGACGATCACGCAGGGCTACATGGGGCTGGTCTTCGAGTACGGCTCCGAGGAAGAGACGATCCCGGTGCTCTCACCCGAGAACACTCAGGGGCTCGAGTTCTGGATCAGCAACAAGGTCCGGCAGCTTCGCGACAAGGTGGACGACTCCTCGCCGCGCATCGGCCTCATCAAGAAGGAAGGCATCACGATCAACGATGAAAACCTCGTCCCCGGCGGACGTGGCGCCGGCCCCAACATGAAGGGGATCCTTTCGCAACACTTCCCCTTCTACAAATTCGAGGACGTGGATCTCGAAGAGGGCAAGAAGGCGATCGACAAGGACATCAGCGGCGTCCTCATGATGCAGGCCGACAAAGACTGGACCGATTCGGAGCTCGCTCGCGTGGATGAGTTTCTCATGCGCGGCAACAAGTCACTGCTCGTCATCTCCGGCGCGGTCAACATGAAGGCCTCGGACCCGACGATGAAGGCCGAACTGAACCTTCGAAATCTCGACAAGCTCGTCGATTCCTACGGCATCGAGATGAAGAAGGAGGCGATCTTCGAGTGGGGCCAGAGCTTGCGCTTGCCGATGCAGGACGGCGGCTCGGGGCGTCAACAGTGGATCGTGTTCCCGGGCGTTCTCACGCTCACCAACACGGCCGAGTTCGACGAGAAGAACCAGCCCATTGATGGCTCTTTTACAGGCTTTTTCCGCATGGAACAGCTTGGAGTCGGCTTCCCGTCCCCGTTGGTCGCTCATCCTGAGAAGCAGCCCCAAGCCAAGCTGAAGACGGTTCTTCGGACGACGCCGAACGCTTCGGTCGATGCCGACAGCCCGGTTGACTTCGGAATGAAGATGGCCTGGCCGCAAGAAGGCAAGGGCGAGCGCGGTCAGCGTGACGTCGCTATCGAGGTGGTCGGCGTGTTGAAGAGCGCATTCTCCGCACGCAAGCCCGAAGGCTTTACTGGGGAGATCCCCGCCGAGTCGAAGGAGGCGAGCCGGGTGCTTGTCATTGCTGCGGGGCAGTTTCTCGCGAACCCGTTTGCTCGCGCCGGGAATGCTCCTCCGATGCCGCCGCAAATGCAGATGATGGGCAGCGCCGCGGGCGATCGCAACCTGCAGTCGATAGCGCAGGTCTACGCGCAAGCGACCTACGTGACCAACGCCATTCTCGGCTTCAAGAACTTGCTCGACTGGGTCTCGAACGACACGGATCTCATCGCGACGAGCGCCAAGCTCACGAGCGACCCTCAGCTGATCTACGGTGACGTAGCCAAGCCCAAGTTCGAGCCGACGGATGATGAAAAGACCGTTCAAAAGCGCAACGAAGCGTGGCGTGAGGAGCGTCGCGCCTTGCAGACGAAGATCGGGGCGACCTTGACCTTGTTCCCGCCGATCGGGTTCATGGTCTTTGGTTTGTTGCGTTGGCGTCGCCGTGAAGCGCGTCGCGCTCACGTAAAGCTCGCGGCTTGAGGAGATCGACGACATGAAAACCGAGCAAAAGCTGGTCGTTTCCGGGGTGGTTCTGGTGTTGCTCCTCGGTGGGTACGTGCTCACCCGAAAAGGCAGTGAGAAAGACGCGAAGGCGCATGCCGCGGGGGCTTCCAAGGAGCTGCCGAAGGTGGCCGTCCCCAAGGAAAAAGGGGAGAAAGTCACCAAATTCGTGGTCAAGAGCAAGGACCACGACGAGGTCGTCCTGGAGAAGAAGGACGCGGCCTGGCGTCTCTCCAAGCCGCTCGATGCCCTGGGTAGCGCGAGCAATGTCGAATCGATCCTGAAGAACCTAGAAAAGCTCGAACTCGGGACGGTCATCGCTGACAACGCCGACGAAAAGGTCTTCACGAAGTACGAGCTCGATGAGAAAAGCGCGACCCACGTGCAGGCGTTCGCCGGCGAGGAGAAGGTGCTCGACGGGTACTTCGGAAAGGCCGGTAATCGCGGTCAACTGATGCGACTCGGAGGCAGTCAGGCCGTCTACACGGTGAAGGGCTACTCGAGCTCACTGTTTGCCAAAGACGTGAAGAACTGGCGTGACACCGACATCGTGAAGTTCGAGGACGGGAACGTCATCGCCATCGAGATCGAGAACAAATCGGGTAAGTTCAGCTTCACCAAAAACGCGGACAAGTGGGGCGGCTCCTTCTACGCGCGCGACGAGAAGAAGGGTGGACTTGCTGAGAAAGCCGCGGCGTGGGACCGCTACGACGAGGCGAAGCCGAAGGACGTCCTGACCGCGTTCAAGAACTTGAAGGCGAGTGACTTCGCAAAGGCTGGCGCGGACTCTGGCATCGACAAGGCGGTCGAGGTGGGTGGCATCCTTCGTCTGAAGTTCAAGGATGGCAACGGGGATGTCTCGTTGAAGGTCGGTAAGGCCCAAGAGGGTGACAACCGCTACGTCGTCAAGGAGGGCGGGGACGGGACTGTCTTTGTCATCGGCGCGTGGTCGGCCGGCTGGGCCGTCGGGGACAAGGAGAAGTTCTCGAAGCCCGACGAAAAGGCCAAGGACAAGGACAAGAAGGACGCCAAGGACGCGCCGGACATGCCTGACATGGGCGCCATGCCCGGCATGCCGGGCGGAATGCCTGACATGGGCGGCGAGTGATGCGGTTCGGCGAAGCTGCGCGGTGACTTGTCGCCGCGGGCGCGCAATGCCATGCCGCTGGCCTCATGCGTGCGAGCTACAACTGGCTGCGGTCCCTCGTTCCTGAACTGCGGGCGACCGCTCGTGAGGTGGCCGAGCGTCTGACGCAGGCTGGGCTCGAGGTGGAGGAGCTGCGCGAGTACGGGGCGGCCAGTCCGAGCGTGCTTGTGGCCGAGGTGAAGCGGGTCGAGCGGCACCCGAAGCACGAGAAGCTCAGCCTCGTGACGGTGGACGCAGGCGGCGCTCAGCAGACCGTGGTGTGCGGCGCACCCAACGTGCCGCTACCAGGCCGCAAAGTGGTGCTAGCGCCCCTCGGCGCGGTCTTACCGGCGGTTGGAATGACCATCGCGGCGCGGCAGGTCGGCGGCGTGACGAGCGAAGGAATGCTCTGCTCCGAGAACGAGCTTGGACTCGTGTCGGGGGGTGGCAAAGGCGAGGGGATCCTCGTCTTTCCTGTAGGCTTTGACGCCGCGCCAGGGACCTCGCTCGAGCTGGCCGTCCCCGGGACGCATGACTTCATCTTTGAGATTGGCGTCACTCCCAACCGGCCCGATGCCCTCGGTCACGTGGGTCTCGCGCGTGAGCTTGCGGCGATCTTCGACCTCCCGTTCTTCGTGCCGACGAGCAGTGCGCCTTCGCGCGTCACCCTCGGCACGAGCATCGAGGCCCATGCCAGCGTCGTCGTCGAGGACACGGAGCGTTGTCCGCATTACGCCGCGGCGCTGGTCGTCGATGTGAAGGTCGGCCCCTCGCCGTCGTGGCTCCGCTATCGCTTGGAGAGCCTGGGAGTGAGGGCGGTCTCGAACGTCGTGGACGTCA
This sequence comes from Polyangiaceae bacterium, assembly GCA_947502375.1. Taxonomy (GTDB): domain Bacteria; phylum Myxococcota_A; class Polyangia; order Polyangiales; family Polyangiaceae; genus SYFR01. Next base: position 3,817 of record CANMZR010000187.1, on the reverse strand, counting down.
CGAATCTCGTGCTCCTCGAGTACTGCCAGCCCATGCACGCGTTTGACCTCGATCAACTATCGGGGGGGCGAATCGTTGTGCGACGCGCGTTGTCCGCGGAGAAGCTCGTCACCCTGGACGGTGTCGAGCGCGCGCTCGATCCTGATGATTTGCTCATCACCGACGGTGAGCGGGGCGTGGCGCTCGCGGGTGTGATGGGGGGCGCCAACAGTGAGATTGGCGTCGGAACGAAGCGCGTGCTTCTCGAGTGTGCGTACTTTACCCCCCGAGGGATCCGCCGCTCGGCACGGAGGCACGGCCTTCACACGGAAGCGAGTCACCGCTTCGAGCGAGGTTGTGATCCCGAGCAGGTTCCCGAAGTGCTCGCGCATGCGGCCGCCTTGATGACCTGGATTTGCGGCGCGTCGGCGGTCAAAGGCTGCCTGCTCGCGGGGATCGCCCCTGCCGCGTGCCCGCTGGTCATCTACCGCCACGCGCGGGCGGTAGCCGTGCTTGGGTTCGAGGTGCCGCTCGACGAGGCCCAGCGCATCCTCACGCGACTCGGCTGCGAAGTGAAGCGCCTCCCCAAGGATGAGTTGCTCGTGACGACGCCAAGCTTCCGGCCCGATCTTTCACGTGAGGAAGACTTGATTGAGGAGGTCATGCGCGTTCACGGGATCGATTCGGTGCCCGCTGTCGCTCGTGCCGTCGTTCCGCGAGCCGGTCGTTCGACCCCTACGCTCGAGCTGCGCGTCCGAAGCGCGGCGGCGGCACTCGGTTTGAGTGAAGCGTTGACGTTTGGGTTCACGAACGCCGATACGCTCTTGGCTCTTGGCGCGCCGCCTCCAGTGGTCTCGCTCAAGAATCCGCTGACGGCCGAACGGAGCGTCATGCGGACCAGCCTGCTGCCGGGGCTCTTCGAGGCTCTTTCGCGCTCGCGGCGGCATGGGGTCCGTGACGTTCGTATGTTCACGGTGGGCCGGGTTTTCCTGCCTTCCGCGAACGAGTCGGTGCTCCCCGACGAGCGACGGGCGTTTGCAGCGCTCTTGGCTGGGGAACGCTCAAGCACTCTCGGGAAGGTCGAACCGCTCGACGTCTACGATGCAAAGGGCATCGCCGTTGAGCTCTTGGAACGCCTCACGAAGTTGCCCGTCACGGTGGAGCGCGGAGCTGCCGCCCATCTGCACCCGCGTGGTGCAGCCACGGTCCTCGTCGATGGTCGCGAGGTTGGGCGTCTCGGTCCGGTCCATCCCGACGTGTTGGAGAAACTCGACCTCGACGGAGACTGTCTGGTGATCGAGCTCGACCTGTCGATCTTGGCAGACCTTACGCTCGGTGCCCCGCGGTTCCGTCCCATCCCGCAGCTTCCCGCGGTCACTCGTGACTTGGCTCTCGTCGTGCACGAGGACGTCGCCGCGGGAACTTTGTCGGACACAATCCGTTCGGTTGCCGGCGCGTTGTGCGAGTCGGTGGAGCTCTTCGATTTGTACCGAGGCAAGGGTCTTCCGGAGGACCATAAGAGTCTCGCCTACCACCTCGTCTTTCGCGATCCGAGGGCTGCGACTGCACCCGAACAAGCCCGGACGCTGACCGATGCGGAAGTGGACGCTTGCACGCGCAACGTCACCGATGGTTTGAAAGAGCGGCATGGCGCCGTGGTGCGGGCCTGAGCGAACACGCCGCATCGAACACGCTGCCTTGTGCGCGCGTGCGGGTCCGCCAGTCGCAGTTACCCAGCAAAAATGGCCGCGAACACCAAAAGAGTGATGACCACCGCCGGCAGCGACGAAACGACGAGCCCCACTGCCACGAGCTCGAGGCGCGAGCGACCGCGCTTCCGAAACAGCGCCAAGAGCATGACCACCGTACCGAGCGCGACCGAGCACGGGACGAGCCAGCCTGCGACGGACAAGCGGCCTTGTGCCTCGGGTGACAGGTTGCGCCCCAGCAAATCTCCGCGCACTCGCAGTTGAAAGGCCAACGCGGCTCCGATGACGGTGAGCTGCGACAGGGCAAGAACGGCGAGAGGAGTGTAGCGATTCATCGACGAGAACAACGCGGTCGGTCGGGTGACGCGAACCTGTGCCGGGAGAGAGCGGATGCACCTACAGCATTGTCGATTGTTGGAAGCAAGCTCCGCGGCCGAGCCCTATCGGCGCCGGTGCTGACCTCGTTTGCGTCGTGGTCCCATCAGCCCGACACCTTGCGGCATGAGTTTCGCCCTTTCAGGGCTACTAAATTGTTTCGAACCCGATCCCCAGGGCGTTGCCCTGGGCTATCTCATCTTGCCCCTTTGGGGCAGAGTCGTAGCGGTTCCGAATCGAGGCACTACGACTGAACTGTCACCAGCACGGTCACGCGACCATTTTCTTCGAGGACGACGCGCCACAGTTTGCTTTTTCCGTGCCCGCTGTAATCCTTTAGGGCATTCATGGCCGACGATTCACTCCCGTACGAGCCCTGCGTCGTCCAGAGCGAGCCGTCGCGAAACTGCAGCCGATAGGTTGCGCTGGAGAGCTCCATCGGTGCGGAAACTTCTTCCGCATGCGCCATCGTCGGAACGAGCGCGCAAAAAACTAGCACCCCAAAAGCCAAGGCTCGCATCGTCGTCTTTCTTGGGCGCTTCGTCCCAGGTGTCCACGCATTCCAACGCCCTTTGGCGCCCTCAAGGTTGCAGCCATCGAGGCTCCATCGCTCGACGCACGGGCTTGCACGCGGACGGATGTCGGCGATACAAATACCCTACTCATCCTTCGTTTCTTACACGAATCATCGAAGGCTGCATCTGTCAAGCGGATAACCGACGAGCGCAGGAGGGCCGCTCGAACGCGTTTTCGTACACCGCACCCCGCACCGATTGACGCTTTCCTCGCGCAGCACTCACGCTCCCGCCCGCGATGCAGCGTCTCACCCCTGGTACGAAGCTCACCGACGTGTTGACGCTTGTCCGAATCCTCGGCGAGGGCGGGATGGGCACGGTGTGGCTCGCGGACCATCGGGCGCTCGGCACCGAGGTGGCGGTGAAGGTCATGCATCCCGAGCTTGCGTTTCGAGATCCAAGCCTCTTGGAGCGTTTTGCGGCCGAAGCGCGGGCAGCGGCAAAAATCCGGCATCCGCACATCGTGCAAATGTTCGACCACGGCCGGACGGAAGACGGAACGGCCTGGCTCTCGATGGAGCTTCTGGAGGGCGAGAGCTTGGGGGCGCTTTTGCGTCGCGAGGGCGCGGTGCCGACTCCCTTCGCTGTGACGGTCATCAAGCAAGTTTCAGGCGCGATCGCGAAGGCGCACGCGGCGGGCATCGTCCATCGGGATTTGAAGCCGGAAAACCTGCAGGTGCTGACTCTTGCAGGCGAGCCCTTCGTGAAAGTGCTCGATTTCGGCATTGCAAAAGTGACGACTCAATCGAGCGGGATGACGGCGACGAGCGCAGTCTTCGGCACGGCCGCGTACATGAGCCCGGAGCAGCTCCTCAGCACCAAGAAAGTGGATGCCGGCACAGACCTCTGGGCGCTCTCGGTCATCGCCTACGAGCTCTTGACGGGGCAGCTCCCCTTCGAAGGCGAAACCTCATCGGCCATCGTCGTGGCCGTGGCCATGGGTCACTTCGCACCACCGAGCAATCTCAAGCCTTACCTCGGCGCCGCGCTGGATGCCTGGTTTTCGCGGGCTTTCGAGAGAAACGCAACCGCGCGCTTTCAGTCGGCCGAAGAGCTTGGCGTGACGTTTGCGGAGGCGGCAGGTGCACACGCGACAGGTGCACACGTGGCGCCATCGCATCCTAAGCCGCAAGGCAGCGGTCAGCTCGTGGCAAGCGCGGCGCCGCCGAAAACAAGGTT
>CANMZR010000186.1 GCA_947502375.1 Polyangiaceae bacterium | reverse complement strand
CGCGTATGGGCTCCCGACGCCGCTTCCGCAGTTCCGCGATTCCGACCGCCCGACGAACCCGCCGAAGGCGATCGCCGATGCGCTATCGTTCGTGTTTGCGCCGCTGCCCGCACTCCCGAGCGACCTCGTGTTCGACGCGGAGATTGTGTTCGACGCGGAGCTTGTGGAAGAGCTCCCTTCCGAGTTTGACGAAACCGACTCCGGTTCGTCCGAGCCGTCGGCGGTAGGCTTGCCTCCCGCGGCGGCGTCACGGATTGTCGTGCGCGACCTCGACGCCCTCGCGCTGCGCCCAATGGTCACGCGTCCCGAGCTCGATGATGCATTCGACATCGTGGCTTACGCAGGCGAGGTGCCGGCCGCTCGCGTCGACTCCTTCGGTGACGTGCTCGACGCCGCGCTCGCCTTAGGCTGAACCTAGTGTTTCGCACCTTGACTCTTGGGTGTTGAACCCTCGCCAGACTGCTTCTTAGCGATATCCCGCCCGCATCGCCGCGAAGGCGGGAACCGAGGCTTCTGCATGCGGGTTACGCGACTTGACGCTTCGCAGGCGAGGTGGTCCATTCGCACTGCCGATGAGTAGCCTGGCACCGGGAACGACCCTGGCCAACATGCTCTTGCTTGTTCGCTTTCTCGGAGAAAACGGCATGGGCTGAAGTGCTTTTCTCGTAAAACATGCCGGCAAAACAATGAACAATCAACCCAACATGCACCCATCATTCGAGAATGGGTTTTACACCCCTTTCACAAAACCAGTGCGGAGACAGCAATGAGCGGATTGAAAGAACCAGAGCCAAGTACCGGTGGAATTCGCCTCGATGAAGGGGCGCTCGGTGGCGGGGGCCTTCGCGCGGACACTCCACTAACCTCGGGCAGCGCAGCGGCCGCATCCGCGCCGATGGCGTTTGGATTTTCGGCGGCGGAGCTGCAAGACGCCGAGGTGATGATGCGCCGCAAGCTGTGGCGCGACACCGCAGCGAAGTTGGGCTTCGCGGAGCGCCGGGTGGAGTTGATGGCAGAGACCATCGACCCCGTAGCGGTGCACACGGCTATCCGCGAGTTCGTCTCGCGCAAAAAAGTGCTCGAAGGCAAAGGCGCCAATTTTGCTCACTTAAAGCAACTCCGGGCTTACCCCGAATTCAACAAGTGGTATGAGCAGCTCGCGACCTTCGAGCGCATGGAGCCAGGTGCGGCCCGCGCAGCTCTTGCTGGTTATATGCAGGCGGAAATTCGCCAATGGCTCGCCACGCGGGCCCGCGAATTCTATGACAATGACGGGCAAATCGACGCCGGTGAGTGGGCACTGCTCGTCCGCGATGCGGAGCTCTTCTGGCTAGTGGAAGGGGTGGCCGCGAAGGAGGCGCAGACGGCTTGTCGCGTCGCCACAGGCGATTCGCTATGGGTGCCGCCACCTCCCGACGAGAGCGCGGAGCTGAGAGCACGGGAGGTCCGGCAAGAACTCGAGGCGCGGGAGACTGTCCTTCGCGAGGAGGCGCAACGGCAGGCCCAGGCCTCCGCGGCTCTGGAGGAGCAGACACTCGCGCTTCAAGCGATGGAGCGGAAGGCGGCCGAGATGATGGCGCAAGCTGCGAGCGCAACGGAGGGTGCCGAGCGGAAGGCGGCCGAGGTGCTCGCGCAAGCCGGTAGGGGGACCGAGGCGGCATCGTCGCCGTGCATCCCAGCGGCTCCAGCGGCCACGTCATCAAAACGAGAGAAGGGCTCATCGACTGCGTGGCGCAACGGCCTTGTCATCGCAGGGGTCGCCGTTGTCGGGGTGCTCGGGGTGGTTTATTCGAACGGTGTGACGGATCCATCCGTGGACGCGAAGGCTGTCGCGGACGCGGACCCCAAGTGCAAGCCCGGGTCCGGCATGAAACCCATCCCCGCCGGCACCTTCACGATGGGCGATGCCGAGTCGACCGACAAGGCCGGGCAGGTGACGGTCGCTGCCTTCTGCATGGATACAACCGAAGTGACGACCACGGCCTATGTGACCTGCGTCAAGACCGGCAAGTGCAGGGCCGCAACCACTAGCGGCTCATGCAATGTCGGCGTGGCTGAACCCGGTAACCACCCCATCAACTGCGTGAACTGGAACCAGGCCACGGCGTATTGTGCGGCGCAAGGCCAGCGCTTACCCACCGAGGAGGAGTGGGAGTACGCGGCGCGCGGCACCGACGGTCGCGTCTACCCATGGGGAAATGCCGAACCGGCGGGCCAACTGTGCTGGAACGGTGAAGGCAACAGCCTTGGCAAAGGCAATCGGAACAGCACCTGCGCGGTCGCATCCTTCCCCGCGGGCAACTCTCCTTTTGGCCTGTCCGACATGTCAGGCAATGTGTGGGAATGGACGTCATCTGCCTTCAGTGCGACAAATGCAGGCCGCGTCAATCGCGGCGGTAGCTGGTTCAACGACGACCCGTCGCTCGTCCGCTCCGCCTACCGCACCGGGCGCCTCCCGTCGAATCAGTACGTTGCGGCCCTGGGCTTTCGCTGCGCCGGTTCTCTTTTCCCTTGACTCTTGGGCGTTGAACCCTTGACCTTGGACACGAACAGAGGCGGCATGTTTCTTGCTTTAGCGACAGGCAGGGTGCTGGGCTCTGGCTCTGACGCTGACCTGCCCGCCGCCTAAGCGGCGGTCGCCCTAACTTGGGTCGGTACCTAAGCCGGTCATTGCGGCGAAGGCGGGAATGACCGTTTAAGGGAGCTTGGACCGCCGCCTCCGCGGGAATAACGGTGTGAGAAACCATCTTTACTTATGGCGGCCGGACGAGATCCCGTTCGATGTGTCGCGAAAGCTCGCCAAGGGTGCGCCGCTCTTGGTCGAACTGGCGGTACTCGCGGCGATGACGCACGCCCTCGGGCCCTGTGAACCCCAACGTCGCCGCCCCCTTCACGATCTCAGCGATGCCGCGATAACAGAAAGCATAGCCCAGCGCTTCAGTTCGATGTAGTTTGCTCGACGGCAACTGACGAACAGACGCACGTTAGGCAAAACCGGCCGCGTTTCGGTTGAGCTTCTGGTGAGATGTTTGCGGCTGCTTGAGTGCGCGGGGCATGTCGTTCGCGCTCCGCCGCCAATAGACCGATTGCCGCCGCCGCTCGAGTCTCCTGACCCCTCCGCGCACGATAGCTGACCTCCAAACATGAACAATTCGCGCCAACCAATTGCCGAGAGCTCACTGACGGGCTTGCGTCCGACCGGCGTCGGCGGACGCCGTGTTCTCGACAGCTGGGAGCAAATCCACCACGTGCTCCGCGACGTGCGCACAGCGGGCGACAATGCGACTACCAGCGTCGCAGACCTATTCGCTGAACCGGAAATGCAACCCGGATAAGCGCAGTGTTACATCTATTGATGTAAAGAACGGAGGGTAAGACGATGTTTAAAGATGAACGCGTTGACGCAAGATTTGCGACGTTTCTTCAGGAACAATGCCGTCTCGCCGAGCGCGGCGACAATAAGGTTTCGGAGCAGGATGCAGCTTGGTTTTTGGATCAACTAGCGTTGCATGCCACGCGTCGACTCTTCATTGGTACGATGATCTATGTTCCCTTCGGATGCCCGTCATGGCTCGCGGAGGTTTTGGACCGGCTTGTTGTGACTGTGGAGCGCATGACCGGTCGCTCCTTTGTCGACCTGGTACTCACGACGTTTCGGGAGACGGATACAGAGTGGGACATACTCGCAGCGAGTTGTCTGTCTGGCTTCAGCGGCCGACTCAACGCGGCGGTCGAATCGGGCAGCGTTGGCGTGTTCCCGACCGAGCTGATTCGCGCAGCGCAGGCCAAACACGCAGCGTTTCGCGAGAAGGCCTTTATCGCCCCGCGGTCCATTCAAGAGGTACTCGCAGGCGCTAAAGGCCTCCTCGACGAGAGTCTAACATTGCTGGCCCTGGCCGAGTCGCTGTCGCCCGGATTGACTTTCGAACGCACGAACAGCGGCGGGTATGTCGCGGAAGGCGATAAATGGATTTCGTTCAAGTGGGATCCAGAAAATCGCCAGCTTCGCATCGCGTTGCTGGGCACGGTGGGAGATTACCAGGGTCGTTCAGAACTGCCCCTCCGGAAATCCAATGTCACACACGTGGCCTTCACGCTTTCGGAAGCGGCACACTTGGAGGCCGCGCAGGATTACATTCGGCAGGCGGCGGGGCTTCGGGCTGCTCAGTAAGCTCGCGCAACAAGCGCGCCCAGTGACGGGCAGAATGGGCCGCGCGCGTGTCCTGGGGCCGTGACGGACTTGGGGTCGACACCCACGCTGGGCGAAACGGTGGAAGGGGATGGGCGTCTCGGCGGAGGGGTTGGAGAGGCGCCACATCAGGCGTGCGCTCCGCTGCCGGTGTCGTGCCGCACGCCTACCGCGAAGCCCAAAAAAATGGCCACCGCGCGGCTGATCTCGGCGCCGAACGCACCGGGCCGCTCGTCGTTGTCATGGTCCTCGTCGTCGCTCCCTTCGTCGGCAAACGCGTTCTGACCAATTCGGTAAGCCTGCGTGCCCACGCGCGTACAGCGGGCCGCGACAGGAGGCACATCAAAGCTGCTGGACAGCGCGGCGCCCCCGCATACCGAAACGGATCACGCTTCTCTTCGAACAGAGCTTTCGGATCCTCGAGCGATTCGGAAAACGGCGAGGGCTCTTCGGACGGCGCCATGGCGCGCACACGAATTAACACGTTCAAGCCTGCGTGACACGCGCGGAGCCTGAGACGCGGCGAGCCTGTTTCAATCGTTGAATGGATGCCAGCAGGCAACCCGGTGACGGCTCCGCTCCGCCGTTTCTTTCAGCGGCGGCACCTCGAGATCGCATCGTCCTCGCTCGGCATTGGGGCAGCGGGCGAAATAGGCGCAGCCGTGTAGTGGTGCGAACGGGCTTGCGTCCGCGCCGTCCCGCAGGATGGGGAGTGAGCGACGGGCCGGGTCGAGTGAGGGCAGCGCATCGAACAGCGCGCGGGTGTAGGGGCGGTGACGCTGTGCGACGACGTCACGTGCGGGACTGAGCTCGACGAGCTTGCTGAAATGCATCAGAAACAGGACCTTACGCAAGACTGGCAAGTGCTGACGGGGCCTGACACCGACGCCGCCCGCGACCAGGCGATCGCTTTCGGTCACGCGGGCGGGACGAATCCCGCGATCGTCGAGCGCTTGCGGCTCGCGACCCATAAGCTAGCGGAGGAGCGTCGGCCGCCGGGCCAGCGCGCTTGGCGGGAAACCCTGGATGAGCTGATGCGGGGTGCGTGGCGCGAGATCCGGCTACGGAACTCGTATGCCCCCGAGAAGTTCACACCCGCGCTCTATCAGCGCCGCTCGCGCTCCGCCGACTACGACGGACGCCTGCTTCGTCGCAGACCCTGTGCTCGCGTAGAAGAACGACGCTGAGCGGTGGGCGACGTGCGCCCGAAAAATGGGTTTTGTCGCGGAATGCCCACACTTTGTGCGAGACGGGTCTTCCCGCGGCCTCGCTTCGCCCTTGCGACGTTCCCGCCAGGCCGGGAAACGCGTTACTGTTTCGTACTCTCCACATTAAAACAATCACTTAAGAACATATAACCGGGATTCGTGGTTTGAATGTCCTATGCGCCCTGGTGAGCGACCAGGCGATCCGTGGGCGCTACCTGCTTCTCTGACTGAGCAGCGCGGCGAGGCCTGTCGGGGCGCCAACGGCGGTCAAGTTATCTGCTTGTAGCGAAGGCGCACATTTAATATGAAGCCGCATGCAGACCATCTTCCTCCTGTCCGCAGTTCTCCTCCTGTCCTTGCCGGGGCTCGCGGCTTGCGGAGCGTCCGACGGGGGCCAGGACGATGCAGGGTCGGTCGGTGACGTACCCGATGCTGGCCGAACGCCCGACGCGGTTGGAGTGCAAGGGTGTTTCACATCGGTGACCGACGTAGCCGTGTCGGTCCAGGCGAGTGTCGTCTCCTCATGCGCGGCCTGGCCGAGCCTGGATGGGCTGCCGGGGACGGCGCACATCTCGCGCTCCGGCACGCAGCTGACGATCGACTTCGAGGGTGGGGTGGTCTTCGCCGGCACGATCGACGATGGCGGTGCGATCTCGTTGACCTACATCCATCAGCATCCCTGGCCGGACGGCTGCGAATATGCCGCCACCGAGACGCTGGTCGGGACGATCGACGCGACCTGCTCGATGTCGTTGTCCTACGCCTACGCCGAGTCGGTGGCAGTGTCCGATGGTGATTGCTCCGGTATCAGCGAGTCCTGCCCGGCGTCGAGCGAAGTCTCCTTGACCCTCTGACCGTCGTCGAAGCCGAGCAAGCCGGGCGCCGACGGCAAAAACTGGGATACCGCCTCCGAAACCTGCAAGTGAGGTTCGGGGTTTCAACGCTACGAACCTGATGTCCGGCCCGCAGCCCGTCGGGAGGCCCCGCGGCCTACGCCTTCTTGTCCGGGACGACGAACCAGAGCACCCCCGCGCCGACGACGCTCAGCAGCCCGAGGAGGCCGAAGAACCATGACTGTCCCTTCGCGCGCGCGAGTTGAATGCAGCCAGCGAGCGTGAACAGCACGCCGGCGACGATTCCCAGCGAGAACACCTGTGCCAGCCGGGGCCCGGGCGCCAGCACGGCGTTCGCGACGAAGCAGACGACCTCGAACGCGAGTCCGACGCCGACGATCGACAATGCTGCCTTCTTGTCTTGAATCGTTGCCATCGGCCAAACCTACAATGAACGCTGCGGGCTGCACACTGTCACAAAGCTCCTCGGGGCACATCCGCCGAGATCTGGAGCTAATGTCAACTCTTCGCGGCGTGGAACAGGGCGTTTGTAGCGGCTATCTCCTGTCACAAAGCTCCTCGGGGCACATCCGCCGAGATCTGGAGCTAATGTCAACTCTTCGCGGCGTGGAACAGGGCGTTTGTAGCGGCTATCTCCCCACGCGCCAAACGCTTGCCGACCGTCTCGAGTAACGCGCTGCAGACGTGCGGCCCGCCCTCGGCGCTGCTCTCGACCGCACTGTTATGGGTGCTGATGGGTGCTTGATTTACCTACGCTCCGACGCAGCCAACGATGCTGCAAAGCTGGGGCCAGATTCGAGCCGTCGGCACATCCCAGTTCGAGAACGCGACAGGCGCGGATGTCGGGAGGGTCCATGCCGAAGAGCGTCGCCAGCGTTGCCAACCGGTCGGGATGGCTCTGCGGATAGGAACCCGCCGGGTACGGTATCCGGTCGTAGGCTGTGGTCTCGCCGCTCACTTTCTCTTCGGGGGAAAGAGGCGGCCGAGGAGGTTCGATAGCCAGCCGACGCCCTCGGCCCTGACGCCGGCCGCGGTGATTGTACGGGAAGGCGAGCGGTCGCCGGCAATCTCGCCATAGGGAAAACGATCGCGGTCGGGCGCGGCGAGAACATGGCCGTTGCCCTCGGGCCGCAGCCACGTGAGGCGCCCATCGCGCACCCATGCGGAGAGATCATAGTCGACATCGGCATACTCGACCTTGCCGTAATGCAGGCCCCAGTCGGCGATGGCGGCGCGATACGTCTCCTCCGCGGCGGTGAAGTACGACAAGACATAGAGGGCGTAGACCGGCGCGGGGTGATCGAAGCGCGAGATGGAAAGGCGATGCAGAACCGCCTGGGCGTCCGGCGCGCGCATGGGTGTGCGCATGATGCTGGGCACCTCGGGGCCGGTGCGTAGCGTCTTGTCCTCGAACAGATCGGTGGGAACACGGCCCATCAGGTTGAGGAAATAGACGACGATCCGCCGGTGCCCGCAGGCAGCGAGCCCTGGTGCGAGACGCGTGTGCATGCTGTGCCATGGGGCCCCGGTGCCGGCTTCGCTCCAGCCGAAACCGTTAAGACTGTACGTGTCCAGCGGTTCCGACCAGAGAGCGCCGCAGACGGGGCACATCGAGGTTGTTGCAAGGGGCAGATGCGCATAGTAGTGGTCCTTGATCTCGCAACGGCGCGCCGACGAACGCTCGGCCTGGAACACCGGCCACGTCGTACGCATATAGGCCTGGTATGAGACAAAGTCCCACGAAACGGGTCGGGCGAGATTGGTTGTGGAAGCCATGGTAAGTCGCGAGGGCTACCAGTGCCACGGCATGCCGGGTGCGTCCCTCATCTGATCGGGCGTCATCTGACTCGTGCTGCCGTCCGGATGGAAGACGGTGCTTTCCGTGGGCGGTCCGATCTTCTCGATGTCTTTCGGCGTCAGACCGGGATCCTCGTTCATTGTGACATGCGTGGGGTGCTGAATCTCGTCGCCTCCCAGTCCCTTGTTCAGGCCCTGATTCGCGTCCGCCGCCTGGGCGTTGTTCATCACGCTGCCGTCGGCGTTGCGATAGAAGGCGGGATCGTAGTCGGACCGGAGGCCATAGGTCTTTCGAAGCTGCAAAAACAGCTCCGGGGGGCGGGTACACGGCTCGACCAAAGGCGTGGGCACGCGGAGAGAGAGGTTGAGCCCAGTGATCCGGAGCCTGAACCTGCGGGTGCGACGGGTGATTTACCGTTTGCACGAGCACGAGACAAACCGCTTCCTTCGCGCGAGCCGAAGGCCGCGTGAGTGTTAGCCAGGTGCAGAGCCAGCGGGGGAGCGGCCTACGGTGTGAACGGCTCAGACCGTGAACAAAAGCTCGAGCTGCAGGGCCCGCGGTGGCGGGCGCGTCGGTGGGGCTCTTGGTGCCAAGCCATGCTTGGCCAGGAGTCGCGCGATCGCCTCGGGTTTCGTTGCAGCCTCGATCCAACGCATCGGCCCGGCGCAACGTGGACAGCTGTCGAGATCAACCGAGAAAACGTGTTTCAAAAGCCACGCCCATCGCTTCGGAGCAGAAGGCCGCCAGTCGTCACTCTGCAGCAACTCGAGCTGATCGCCAGCGGCGGGTGGCGGCCGGCGGACATCCAGGTGATCTTCGCCGCGCTGCGTCAGGGCCAGAGCGAAGCGGCCGGCGGCTCGGGAGAGTGCGGCCTGAGTTTGGGAAAACCGTGTTGAGGCTGAGAAAACGCTCACGGAAACGATGCGCAGAGCGGCCGGAGCTTCAACCAAGGACCGCGATGGC
>CANMZR010000185.1 GCA_947502375.1 Polyangiaceae bacterium | reverse complement strand
GGGGTGTCCGCTAAACGGGGGGAAGCTCACGTGGCCTAGCACCCCGCCGACGCCCCTGTCGAATTCGACGATGGCACGCTTACGCATCGTCGATCAGGTCCACGTCGTAGACCCATCGTCGATCAGGTCCACGTCGTAGATGCTCTGAATGAACTCGGCGATTTGCCCGACGGTGTCCCCAGTGAGAATCCTCCGACTACTGCCATCCTCAAAAACCGCGTCAAGGGTGCGCGTGGACGTGGTGGTGCGGTCGAAACTAACCACATCCCCGCTGTGGTCGGCACTAAGCTGCTCATGATGTTCCACGCCGAACCGGAGAGCCCTAAGGCCACTCACAGCGAGCAAACGCGTCTCGCGCCGTCCTGAAAATGCACTTTCGCTAAGGACCATGACTACCCCATCCTCGATGACAACCTTTGATTGCGCCGTCAGAGCATATTGAAATTCATATGCCATCAATCCACTCAACACCACCGAGAGTGGCAACCCTAAAATCCAGGTTACTTTCCAACATAACCAGCAAACCACACCTCCAACCACGACATAGCCGCACAATATCTTCAACGCTTGTCCAAGCGTTCCTTTCGTTTCCAAGATGAGGACATGTCGGCGCTTAGGGCGGCCCTGTGCTCCGCCCTTACGGCGCTTTCGGAGTTTCTTCTGATTTTCCTGCGGAACGTTCGACATCGCTTGTCCCTGTCCTAGGTTGCACGCATCCACTCGATGGTTCCCGCATTGTCCATCATTTGACGAATATCGTCCTTTCGGAACCCAAGCGCCTTGAGGCGTTTCTCGAAACTTCCAAAGCCATCGGCCTTAATGCGCGGCAAGAAGGGCTCGCTCTGCGCGAGATTGGCGAGCTCCGCGAACTTCTTCGCGAACTCTTTGTCGGCGGCAAGCACGGGAAAGAATGGATTGCTTTTCAATCGCATGATGACACCGCACAGTGCAGTGCTCGGGGGCGTGATTTGTGGATGCATGCCCTGCACCATGATGCTAAGGACGGTCCCGGTGATCGCTAGCACATACGCCAGCAGCGCTGCCTCCGGGAACACCGCTTCGACAGCCGGGTTGAGCGCAATCAGCGCGAGAATCGCGCTGATCTCCTTCAGAGTATCCGCTGCCATGTCGAACGCGGCGATCGTTTTGGCGGTGGCGTCGTCCCCCTGCAAAGCCGCGTGAACCTTCCCAGCATCTTGGTAGAGCTTTACGGCGCCCTGTAAAATGGCGACGATTGCAGTGACTTTGCCGAATGTAGCGCCCACTGGCTTGAAGCCCTCAGCAGCTTCGATCTGACTCAGCGTCTTTAGTACGAGCGGCATGTTTCCAAGCAAACAGGAACCACCAGACGAAGTCAGGTTCCAGTAATCGCCGAGCTCGAGTGGCGTCTTCTTCTCAATCGCGTTGTTTACGGAAATCGCAAACCCGAGGAGGCCTAAGACGCCCTTGATCTTGTCCTCGCCCGTCGTGCGGCCCCATAGAATAGCGGTCTTCTTTATGATCGACGGGTTGGGATCCTTGGGTTGTGGGGTGATTGCGGCCCGTTCAGCGTCCAATGCGGCCGGCGGATTAACTCTGTCTTTAGCCTCCTTGGCAAGAGCCGCGAGTGAACGCTCGTCCTTCGCGTCTACGGCCACCGCGATGCGGGCTTTGAGATCGTCCGAAAGGTGAGGTTTCACTTTCTGGAAGATCCGATCCGCCAGCGCTCGGCTGCCCGCGCCACCCTCAGCCAGCGCGAGCCCCGACATTTTCGGAATGGACCAAGTCGCAGCAGTTTCGATCGCCTTCAATCTGAGACCGGGCAACTGGATGGCGAGGTCCGCTATGTTTTTTGCGAACTTGTAGGCGGTGCTGAACGTCGACAATGCCGCGAACACGGGACTCGTCGGATTCACAGGGACATCACCCGAGATTTTTGCGTCTGCAACGCCGCAACGGTCGAGCATGTCCCAAATCTGATCGGCGCTCTCGTGCCCACTCATCGCATTCCGAAGCAGTTCGAGCGAATTCGTCATTCGGTCGTCGATCCACTCCAGCTGTCTTAGCCAATCTGGATCTTTCCATCGCGGCTCGAGAGGCGCAGGGGGCTGCTCGAGCAACTCCCGATACCAGTCGGCGAGATCCCTCGCGAATGGCTCGTCGTGAAAAAGCTTGTCGTAGAGCTTCTTGGCAGTCTCATCCACTGACACAGCAAGGTCCACCTCTTGGACCAAACCCAGCGCTCGGTTGATGTTCCCGATGGGCCCTTGCGTTTCTGCTCGAGCGGGAGCGGTTAGCTCTCTCAACGGCGTCGTTTTAAGCGCCGCCTTCACCTTGGGCATGATCGCGGCCACGTTCTCCTTCAACGCTGCGACGCGCTGGGCGACAATCGCGTTTAGGTTGCCGTCGCCGATGCCGCTTCGGATCATCTCGGCGTTGTACTGATCCAAAAGGCCGTCGATAGCGTGGATGCCTGCAGCAAAATCGGTTCGCGAGCGCAGCAGGGTTTCGCTTCGGTCGATCTTCTCCATGAGGACGCTGGCGAGTTCCTCGAGCTCGTCGATGTGCGGCTTCAGGCTGTCCAGCTTCGGATCGACCTGCTTCGTGATGACGAGCATCCCGGGGGGCACCGCCACCGCTATCTGAAGCTCCCGCCTCGCAAGA
Organism: Polyangiaceae bacterium; assembly: GCA_947502375.1. Classification (GTDB taxonomy): domain Bacteria; phylum Myxococcota_A; class Polyangia; order Polyangiales; family Polyangiaceae; genus SYFR01. Next base: position 6,491 of record CANMZR010000185.1, on the reverse strand, counting down.
ACCCAGAGCGGCCGGCTCTGTGAACGCGCCGGTACGTCGCGCACCGCCCTTACGTAGTTTTTGTTGACCGGAACGAGTGCGCACTCCATGAACAAATCTTTGTTGCTGTCGGCGGTCGAACCGTCATTGCGATTGCGCACTGCGCTGCCCTTGCGAATGATCTTCTTTGCAGCTTCCCAGCGAAAAAGCGTATTGCCCCAATAATCGAAGAGCAGCGCAGCCGCGTTGATTCTTGCCGCGTCGATCGTGTCGACTTCGTAGTGCTCCTTCGGGTATCGGAAGGGACTCCACTTATGCAGTGCCTTGCATAATCCCGCAAGCGTGTCGTAGCTCTCCAGCTTGTCTGCGTCTTCTGGTCGCAGCAGTTCCCACGCCAGAGTCGTGTCAGCCGGGCGGAAGCGCTGAGCGGCCCAGGGCTGCGCATGAATGCTCGCGTCTTTTTGGCCTAGTCCGATGGGGATCTTGATAAAGTCGCCGTCCACCAACTTTCCCAGCGCAACTTCCTCGAGCTGTCCGTTCACGACCGGTCTTCCGCTGCTGAAGTCGACCGGCTCGGGGCCCGCGATCCGATGGCACTTCCAGCCGCCCGCAGTGATAAGGTACGGCCCTATCGGGTTCCCTTGCGCGAGCTTCACCGGATCGATCTCTGTCCAGCGGTAGATGATCATGCCGTCATCGCAGCCGAGCGGATCCTTGTCGACCCACTCGAATCCCGCTGCTCTTGTTCTCGTGTCGCTATTGGTTCCCATGACTCACGCGCCGTGCTTCTCCGCGAGTGCTCGCCGCGTTGCCTCGTCGGCGACGCCCGTTGCCTCGAGGTCATTTGCTTTCTGAAACGCAAGGATCGCGCGTTGTAGCGCTGCCTCGGCGTCTGCTGCTGCAGGATTGTGACGGCCATAAAACCCGAGGTTGCGTAAACGGTCACGAATCCCGCTCGACTCTGTTGCTGGGTCGAGGTGGCCCACCGCTAAGGAATATCTCTGATTCGTCCTTGGGAAATAGACGTCAACGCCTGTGAGATGGACGGGGATCTCGACCTTGACGGCGCCTTGGCCGTCCGTCACGCCCGTGACCGCGCGACCGCCGGAGCCTGACAGCCCGTGAATCGTGTACTCTTCGTTCGCTAGGGGGCCTGACTTGCCATAAAAGGCCACCGCGACCTGGACCACAGGCACGCGAGCTCGGTATCGGTTCGACGTGCGCGTTCGGACTTTCGCGGGTCCTTGCGGTGACTCGGGGAGATGGACAACATCACCTGGATGCAGGATCTCGCCCGTCTTTCGGAGCGCTCGGATGCTGGCATTTCGCGGATCGTCCCACACGTCTTTCGGCGTTGCGCCTCGCCGCGCTGCCAACTTCGTCAAATATTCGCCCTGTTGGACGACGTGCGGGATCCATGGTGACAAGGCCTCGTCGGACTTCGCAGCGCCCTCGATCTCCGCGAGATCAGGAAACCAGATCTTCCCGTCGGTCGGTAAGTCGAGCGTCGCCTTTCCGTCCTTATCAGTGACGCCCGTTCGCATCGAACCATCCTCGAGCTCGATGGAGAATCGTTGTCCAGCCAGCGGACCATCGTCCTTGTCGACGAGCGCGATCTCCGTGGGTGGGCGCGGCTGCGGAGGCGGCTTCTCCGTCGCCTGCTCGGGGGAATTGAGGAGGATTTTCTGGCCATCGATCTTGCACTCATCCCCCATGGCGAGGCTCGCTTTGTCCGTCTTGATCAACAACTTCTTACCGAGTTGCGCGAGCACTCCGTCGGACTTGAGTGTCAAACCGTCCTTTCCCACTTCGATCCCGCCGGCGTCGCCTGCCACACGCACCATCGACCCGTTGAGCTCAATCCCATCGGCCCCGATGCGGATGGACGTCTTTCCACATTGCAGCGTCAGGCCGCGCCCGGCTTCCAAGATCAAACCGTCGTCGGCGCTGATCGTCCCTGCGCCCTCGACGCGCAAGGTCATCGCCCTCTTGGCGTCGTGCTTGCCGACGATGAGGGTATGATTCCCGCCGATTCTGGTGGTCAAATCGGCTGCGTACGAATGCTCGGCCGCGCCGACCGCGTCGACGCGGGAAGGAGCTTCCAAGTGCAATTGATGCTCACCCCGAATGCGGCGATTTTCCGAGCCAATGACGACGTCGCGGCGATTGCCTTCAAGATGAGTCGCTTGGTCACCGACCAAATGGGTATCGCACTTTCCGCGGACGAGATCGCTTCGATCACCCGACACAACAGTTCGCTGACTCCGGCCGATCTCCGTGACGTCATCCCGTCCCACGCGTGCGGTGTGATCGCGCCGCACGACCTCGTCGAGATCGCGCTGCGCGTGCAAATACACTTGCTCGGCGCCGGTTTTGTCCTCGAAGGAAAGCTCGTTGAAGCCCGCTCCGCCCGGAGAGCTGTTGGTGCGAATGCCGCTGCGGGTCTTGTCGCTGCTCGGCGGGAAGGTGGTGGGATGGGTTCCATTGTAAAGGCATCCCAAGACGATGGGCTTGTCCGGATCGCCACCGTCGAACGTGACGACGACCTCCATGCCAACGCGCGGGATGAACTGCGTGCCCCAGTTGGCGCCGCCCCAGCTCTGCATCGTGCGAATCCAGCACGAGGCGTCCTCGCGGCGGCCGCTGCGATCCCAGTGGAAATGGACTTTGATCCGGCCCTGCGCGTCGGTGTGGATCTCCTCGCCGGGCGGGCCGACGACGGTGGCCGTGAGCGCAGCCACCATGGTGCGTTGCTTCGGACGTGGCGGGCAGAACGTCACCTCGGACGGAACGCATTCAAAATAGTTTCGGTAAACCTGCCATTCGGTCGCGTGCTCGGGCGCAGTGGCGTGACCTTCGTGGCGCACCGATGCAACGACCCACGAGCGGTTGAAGTGGGCGAGCGGATGGTCGTCGAGCGCGAAGGTGTGACCTGGAGTAAGGGTTGGACAGCCACTCTCGCCGGCACCGCCGCGGGCGCGCCGGCGCTTCTGGCGCAGAATGAGGCCGGGCTCCTCTTTGAGCCAGTCCCACTCCGGGAAGTGGTAGTTCGCGTGATGCTCGTAGACTTCCAAGTCTGCCGTGCCGAGTAGGCCGCCGAGTAAGGCGTCCGCCGCCGTGGCCGCTGCAGCTGCCACGCTGGCTGCGCCCGGGATCGCGCTGGTGGCGCTCGCGACCGTCCCCGCGACGGCAGCGGAAGCAGCGCCGGTGAGGGCCGAGAAAGCATCGCTCAGGAGGTCGGTCGTCGCATCTCGCGACACTAGCGGAGCCTGCGGCCTGGCTGGATCGAACACGCTGAACTCGGCCGAATTGGAGCGCACTTCGGCGCCCGCGACGAACTTGGTCACCTTGTCGTGTTTCGCGGTCGTGGTGCCGGCGCTCGCCAAGTAGAACAGCTTCGGCGCGACGGCCGCCGCTGCCGAAACGCTGCCGACGTCGATCAAGACACCCGCGCCAACGGCGCCGACAACGTTTGCGACCTCGGAGATGACGCTCCCATCACAAATGGGCGGATACCAGAGCGCGTCGTCGGCGAACACGGCGGTTTCGCCGCCGAATAGCGCGTCGAGCGCGGCACCAGCGACTGCACTCGCGATGGTTGCCGCCGCCCCAGTTCCGGCCGCCGCGCCGGCGATGTTGGCGAGCAAGTCGATGGGCGCGCTTTCCTGCGCGAAGGTGAAGAACACCCCCTCCTCCGCCAAAATACGAGTGATGAACTCAAAATCGGTCTCCTCGTATTGCGTGCAATACTCGCGCGCGGGATGCGAGCGCCGCAGCCACCACCGAGTGGCGACGCCGGCCTGCGCACAGACGGCGTTTACGACCTCGTCGATGCGCATGCGCTGGAAGATCCGCGAGCCTTTTCTGCGGCGAAGCAGCCACATCCGTGGAACCAAGCGGATGCGGTATTGGTGTGCGTCACGCGCTTCGCAGGCGCCGAGCGCGTCGATGCGCGCAACGATGCCGTGGATGGCTCGCGGCGCCATGCCGACGCGCGAGGTGAGCACGGCCGGCTGCCCAAGACTGAGCCGCTCGATGGCTTCATCCGCCGCGGCGCAGGTGACGTCCACATCGAACGCGTAAAGCTTCGATAGCCCCTCGCGCCCGCGGAACGAGTGCACCGTGAAGTGCCCAGGCGGAAGCGTGCGAACCGCCAAATGGTATGGCGACCGCGCATCGCCAAGGGCTCCAGCCCCCGGCACAACCGTCTCAGCTACAGCCACGACATGCATGCCTCGCGATTACGTGAATGTCAGAAACAGTAGCGTCACTCCGACTTTGGGGTAACAAAAAATATATGCGATGCTCCACCGATGTCGGTCGAGCCCATCCTCGGCGTGTCGCTCGAACAGCACGCGGGCGTGGTGGCGGCTGTCGCGGAGGGCTTCCCGCTCGAACAGGTGCTCGTCGCCGAACAGCTCGACCCAGCCAGTTGGCGCGGTGCCGACGTCGCGTGGCGCCAGCGGCTCGCCAAGGACGGGTTGGCCGGCGGCAGCACCTTCAATACCTATCGCGCCAAGCTCGAAGACGCCGGGGATTGCATGTCGCGCGCCGTGACGCCGCTCGACGACGATCTCCCCGCCTGGCTGAGCTTCCTCGATCATTGGTCGAAGAGCGGCGATCCATCCGGGATGCTCAAACAGCACAGCCTCGGCGTGAACGACGTGTCGCGTCTGCAGCGGCGCTGGGCCAAGCGGCTCGACGACGACCCGAACCTCGCCTTGGCGGCCGCGAAGCTCGCCGCTCAAGGGCCGGCCCCGCTGCCGAAGATCACGGTGGCAGCGCCACAATTGCGACCGTTTCCGTGGTCGAAGCGGCGCGGTCCCGCTGCCACGATGCCGCAGATTTCGACCGCCGCCGGTGGCCCTTTGCCCGAGGATTTTCCCTTGGATCGTTACGCGCGTGTGTCCGCCGAGCTCGCGGCGCTGCCGCAGGGGCGCGCGCAGGTGTTCGAGCGCCACGGGTTGAGCGAGCGGTCGTTCGTGGATGTCGATCAGTCGTGGCAAGCGTCGCTCGCGAACAGCGCTGAGCTCGCGGCCGACTTTCGACGCCTCGTCGCCCATCATCGTGCTCGCCTCGACGCCGCGAGCCAAGTGACCTCCGATCGGCGGCCTGAGCGAGCCGCGAACCAAGCAGTCGTGATGCCGCCGGTCCTCGCAACAGCGCAGCCGACCTCGGAGCCGTTGGCTGCGCTCGCTCCCGCCCCCTCGGTCGCGATCTCCAATGATCTCAATGAAACGGCCATGAGCCTCGCCGTGTTCGACGACGATGTGCTGCCGTTTCAGGCCGATCCAAACAAAGCGTTCCCACCGCTCGCCAATCTCGGTCCGAACCCCGACGCGGGCGAAACGTCTTACGCAACTCCCGCTCTTCGGGACGACTCGTTAGCGTTTTTCCGGTTTGCACCGCTAGCGCCAAACATCGACGAAACAGCCGCTATGCCCGCGATTGCGATCGAAGAGGCACTCCCGTTCCACGGTGAGTTCGCCGTGGTTGCTCACACTCCGCTCAGCCCAGACGAGCATGCGCTCGCCGGCGAGACGGGCGACCTCGGCGTCGATTTGCTCGGCGATCTCGACGCGTCGTTTCCGTTTCAACCTGCATCGTCAGCCGCACTACCAGCTCGTGAGCGGTACTTCTCCGGTCTCACCATCCAGCAGGTCGCCGCCGTGGCCGTGGAGTTGACCCTCGCGCCCGACCAGCGAGCGGCCATTTTCGCTCTTTATCGGCTCAGTGAAGAGAGCGTGCGCGCGGCGTTCGATGCGGTGAACGAACAGCGCTTGAGCAACCCCGCGGTGCGCGCCGAGTGGGAGCAAGCCTACGCTGCGTATGACGCATATTGTGCCAGCCGCGCGGCACGATGAGGCAGCTGGTTCGGCTCACGTCACAGCACCTCACAGCTCCGATTTCGATGGTGCAAGGCCGCCCGTTGCGCTCGTCCTGCTCGCAATCGTTAGCTCGCGCGTGCGTCCCGAAAGAGCCCTCGCGAGCCTCCTTATGCAACCGTCCGGCCAGCGAAGTCCTGACAACTCACAAAAATTCACTCACGCTCAGGCCGTGGCGAGACATCCGAAAGAATTCTGGGCGAGGCTCTGTGACGAGGTCGAGCGCGGCAGCACGGTCGGCACGATGGCGCAGCGCTACGGCGTGATGGCATCGACAGTGCGCTCCGCCCATCCGTCCTTCGTTGCACTCTCGCTCTCTCGCTCTCATTCGCCGTGTACACGCGCGAGGTCGGTGGTGCGCGCTGACGACGATGGCTACAGCGGCGCGACCATCGAGCGCCCCGGCCTCGAACACGCCCACTCCGAGCGCGACCGCAGCGGCGGCGAAGAAGGCCCTGCGCGCGTGCATCATCGACGGGGCGCTCGACGAGGATGACTTTGCGCGTATCAGCGCCGTATTGAAGGGCGGCTAGTCCGAACGCGCGGCGCGTGAGACTAGCGACGCTCGGTGCGATTCGTTAGCGTGGTGCCCATGACGTCGCGTGTGCTCGGGCTCGGATTCGCGTC
>CANMZR010000184.1 GCA_947502375.1 Polyangiaceae bacterium | reverse complement strand
GGTGCTCTCGATCGCTTGTATGTGGCGAGTTCGGACAGCGAGTCGCTCGCCGGGATTCTCGAGAGAAGACTCGAAACTGAAACGGACGACAGCGCCAGGGCGGTGCTTCACTACCGTCTTGCCGTGTTGCGGATGGATCACTTCAAGGACAACGTCGCGGCTGTCGATCAACTCGAGCGGTGCACCGAGCTTGCCCCGGATCACGCGGCGGCGGTGGCACGACTGGAACAGCTCACCGACGATCGCGCGGTCTTCGAGCGTGTCGCCGATCTGCTCGACGGTCTCTTCCGCGCTTCGGGGGATAGCGATTCCCGCGTGCGTTTGCGCAGCAAGCGGATTGAGTACACGGCTTCGAGTGCCGAGCGCGTGCGTCTTCGGATGGAGCTCGCCCAGGTACTCGAAGAAGAGAATGACAACCCGCTGCAGGCGCAGCGCGCGGTCGAGCAGGCGCTTATCGATGGTCCTGTGGACGAGGACGTGCTGGAGCAACTCGAGCGTCTGGCTGGCATCAACGGTGCCGGCGATGACGGCGCCCGTGCCTGGATCCGCGCGGGCAACGCGGTGACCAAGGCGCTCGGGTCCACGATTGCGCGGGCAGCTTCGGGTGCTGGCTCGGTTGAGCCGGTTGAAACGGACCGTGCGCGTGACGTTTATCTGCGCGTCGCAACTTGGTACGAGGAAAATGTCGAGGACGCGGATCTGGCAGAATACGCCCTGAATGCAGCGCTCGAACAAGATCCGGAGTGCATCGGTGCCCTCGTGCGTCTTGAGAGCCTTCAGCGGGCGCCGGGACGAGAACGCGAGCTCGTGGAAACTCTTCGGCGGCTGGCAGAGCTGCTTGAGAAAGGGGCCGGAACGGCCGAGCGAGAGGCGAGCGACCTGCGACGTGAGGCCAAAGAGGTCGCGGAAACCGGGCTGAATGACCTCGAGCTCGTGGAGGCCATCCTGCGAGAAATGCTCGCGGCCTACGATGGAGACGAGTGGGCGCTCACCGAACTATCGATCGTGTGTCAGCGAAAAGGCAGCTACGAGGAGCTGTTTCAGCTCTTGAAGCGGCGAATCGAGCTGGCGAGCGAGCCCGTCGAACTGCGGAGCCTGCGTCATGCCGCCGCGGCCGTAGCCGAGACGAAGTTGAACGAACGACGGGCTTCGATCGACCTTTACGAGGAGGCTTTCGAGGAGGATTTAGGCGATCGCACTTCCGCGACGGCCTTGCGCCGGCTCTATCCCCTCGAGGGACGTTACGAAGACCTGGTTCGGTTCATCGATCGCTTGGTCGATCGCGAAAGCGAGCCGGTTGGGCGCGCTGAGTTGCGGCTCGAGGCGGCGGAACTCGCGCTGAAGCATCAAGGTGCCGTGATCGATGCCATCGAACGGCTGAATGCCGTGCTCGATGAGCTACCCTCGCATCCGCCGGCGGTGGCCATGTTGACGGCGTTACTCGAGGAGAACGACCGCGATGATGAGCTCGTCGAGTTGCTCGAGCGGCAAGTGGAGGTGGCTCGTAAACAAGGCGATCTCGTGGCCGCGCGGATGCTGCGTGTGCGGCTCGCCGAGTTGTGCGAGACGCGCTTGCAAGACGCCGACCGGGCGATCGATGGGTACGTCGCGGTCCTTGCCGATGATGGTGGGTTCCGGCCTGCGCTCGAGGCGCTCGCGCGTTTGTACGAACGTCAAGGCCGAGCGACGGATGCCGCGGAGACGTACGAGAAGCTCCTGGAGGGTGCTTCGGTGGATGACGTCCGTCGCCTCGCACTGAAAGCGCGGGACCTCCACGGTGAAGACGATGAGGCCTCGTCGAGGGCTCTTGAAGTGGCGCTCGTGACGGATGACCTTCCGGTCGCCGACGTGCGGGCGCTACGAGAAGCACTCGAGGTGGTTTACGGGAAACTTGGAATGTGGGCCGAGGTCGCAACGTTGATCACTCAACGGGCGGATGAAGCGGACGACGAGGCCGAGCGGGTGATGCTCTATCGCCGTGCTGCCTTGGTTCAGTCGAAAGAGTGCGGTGACCCAAGTTCGGCGGCGGCGAGTCTCAAAAAAGCCGTCGCTCTGAATTCGGAAGACCGTGAACTCGTGCTCGAACTCGCGGATGCCTTTGGAGCCGCGAAACGCTCGGACGACGCGATTGACGTGCTGCGGAACATCGTCACGGCTTCCGGAAGCAAGCGTGGCAAGGACCTATCAGAGATTCATCTGCGCATTGCTGCACTTCAGCTTGCGAAGGGGCAGGAAGATGGCGCGCTTTCGGAGCTCGAGGCCGCACGCAAGCTCGCCCCCGCGAATCTCCAGGCTGCCGTTTTGCTCGGGCGCCTTTCGCTGTCGATGCACGACTCTGCGACCGAGGCGAAAGGGAAGGATGAGCATCTCAAACGTGCCGAAGGGATTTACAAGGCGCTTTTGATCTTGAAGCTCGAACAAGACGCTCCGATCACCAAAGCCGAGGTGTTCGTCGGCATGGCTGAAGTGCTTATTCGCTCGGCCGATATGAAAAAAGCCATTCAGAATCTGGAGCGCGCGATCGCCGCGGATCCGCATCTCGAGGCGGCGCATGCGTTGCTCGATCAGCTGAACGCGTGAGTCAAACGTTGTCGTAAGGAGGAGGGGAAGCTCCCGCGCGCTGACAGAACGCCTCGTGGAGACGCCGGGTCCAGGGGCCTGGCGTTTTTGCGATCCGGTGTTCGTCGACAGTGGCTATCGGAACGAGCTCGCGCAGCGTCGAGGTGGCGAAGACTTCGTCCGCGGAGCCAAGCTCTTCGGGGGTCAGCGCCCGGAGTTCGATGGTGAGCCCCGCTCGGTGCCCGAGGTCGAGAACGAGTCCTCGAGTGATGCCCTCGAGGAGACCAAGTTCCACCGGCGCCGTGCACAGGCTCTGACCGACGACGGCGAACACGTTGAACGTCGTGCCCTCGAGGACGTGCCCCGTTGAACCGACAAGCAGCGCCTCGTCCGCACCGAGTGCCCGCACGTCGCGCGTGGCGAGGACCGAGGCGAGGTAGTTCGTCAGTTTCGCGCTGGGAGCGGCATCGGCGGCGCGGATCGTCCGAAGCGTGCGCGTGCGGAGCCCGTGACGTAAGCGCTCGACGGGCTGTGGCGTGAGCGCTTCCACCGTGAGGATGCGCGAAGGACGTCGAGCTTCGGATGGGTCGATACCGAGCGGGCCTTCGCCGCGCGTGACGATCACCCGGAGCACGCTCTCTTCATTGCCGGCGGCCTCGAGTGCCCGCACGATCTCGACTTTGAACGTCGCTCGCGAGCAGGGACTTTGGATACCGACGGCAGCGAGGCTCCGCTCGAGACGAGCGAGATGGGCCTCGACTTCGAAGACCCGTCCACCGTAGGTTCGCAAGGTCTCAAAGACGCTGTCACCGAACAGCAATCCCCGGTCAAATACCGAGATATGCGCCTCGTGTGCCGCACGAATGGTGCCGTCGATGCTTGCGAGTCGCATGGGTCTTTCAGGAGACTGGGCTCAGGTGTTTTCGATGAGCCGCACCTCGCGCAGCTCGGCCCGTAAGAGCTCCATCGCCGCGCCAACGATGGGGTGATTCGTGACCCGCACTTTCGCTTCGTCGAGCTGCCGTTGGCGTTCCAGGTTCCGTGACTCGGCCGCGGTTTGCCCCTTCGTGGCCCGGGCGGTCGTTTCGATGAAGAGCGTCGTGGGTGCTCCGAGCGTCGCTGTCGCGAGCTGACCGGCATCGAGCAGCCCGGCCTCGGTCAGCTGCGCGAGTGGAAACGAGTCGGGGTCGTACCCAAGAACGATTCGCCCGACTTCGAAAACCCGCAGCTCCCCGTGTTCGAGAGCCGAGGCCACCAGGGGCTTTTCGTGAGCGAGCCCGTCGAGGACGCTTCTCCAAGCCCGCATCGATGCGATGGATTCCGGCGTGGCCACGTCCCGTGCCTTGGCAGTCTCAGAGCTCGCCGTGGACGCAGGCTCGGTCGATTCGCGCAACGGTACGGATAGCGGGGCTGGGGCGTGTCGCTCGGCGACGGGCAACGTCGTCAGCGGGCCGGTGGCCCGAACGGGTGGAGCTTTCGTCGTGGGTTTGAACGTGACAGGGGGGCCGGCGTTCGGGGGCGTTGCTTTTGGAGTGGCAGCGGGGTCATACCCCGCTTCACCTTTTGGGCCGGAGGTTTCCGGGGGGCCATGGGGTTCCGCGGAGAGCCTTTTCTCAAGCTCGGCGATGCGCGCCAACAACTCGTCGACGGCTACGAGAGGGGGGCGGTGGGAAAGACGGACGAGCGCCATTTCGAAGGCGCTGCGTGGTTGAGCGCTGCGGGCAACGTCATCAAATGCACGCGAAAAACCGAGGTAAATCCGCGACAAATCATCGAGCGCTGCCCGGGAGGCGAGGGCGCGAACGTCAGCGAGTTCCGTGTCAGCGAGGTCGAGCTGCGACGGATCTCCGCCCACTTTGGCCGCGACGAGATCACGAAGATGCTGCAGAAAATCTCTGGCGACGTGGGTCAGCGAAAACCCCTGTTCGGCGAGCTCCCCGACGACCGACAGGCAGGTCGCCGCGTCGCCGTCGACCAGGGCTGCACCGAGCCGATGCAGCACGCTTCGCTCCGCAACGCCTAGCACCCGCGCGACGGCATCGCCCGTGAGCGTCTCTTCACCCGCCCAGGCGATGACCTGGTCCAGCAGACTCATCGCATCGCGCATGCTGCCCGCGGCCTCACGAGCCACGATTCGAATCGCAGCCTCGTCGGCAGTCACCTTCTCGACCTCGAGAACGTGACGGAGCCGGGCCGCGATGTCGTTCGTCCCGATGAGCTTGAAGTCGTAACGTTGGCAGCGACTTAGAATGGTGATCGGAACTTTGTGAGCTTCGGTCGTCGCGAAGATGAACTTCACGTGCGGCGGCGGCTCTTCGAGGGTCTTCAGAAACGCGTTCCACGCAGCCTGCGACAGCATGTGGACTTCATCGACGATGAAGATTTTGTAACGGTCGCGTGAGGGCCGGTACGGCAGGGTTTCCTGAAGCTCGCGGACCTTATCGATCCCGGTGTAAGTCGCGCCGTCGATTTCGAAGACGTCGAGGTCGCTGCCTTCGCCGATCTCACGGCATTGAGAACACTCGAGGCACGGCGAGGCGGTCGGACCTTTTGCGCAGTTCAAGGCCTTCGCGAGGATACGAGCGCTTGTGGTCTTCCCCACTCCGCGAACACCCGTGAACAGAAAAGCATGCGCCACGCGGCCTGCCGCGATCGCATTTCCAAGCGTGCGCGAGACGTGCCCCTGTCCGATTAAATCATCGAACGTTTGGGGTCGCCATTTTCGCGCCAGGACGACGTAGCTCACCGGATCACCTCTCGAACGACGCGCAACCCGTACCACTGCTTGCGCCGGGACGCACTTGTTGGCAGAAGGTCGGCATGCGTCTCAAGGTCCACGGAATTCTCAGCTGATGCTGCCCCCGAAGGCCCAGGAACTCGTGCAGCTCTTTGCGCGTTTACCGAGCGTCGGGGAAAAGACCGCGCAGCGCTTCGTTTTGTTTTTGCTCACCCGCGAACCCGCGACGGCTCGAGCTCTCGGGGCGGCGCTCCTCGGCATCGCAGGGACGATTCAGCCCTGTGTGCGTTGCGGCAATCTGGCTGAGGTGGACGCGACGGCTGGGGGGGCGGCGCTGTGCGCAATTTGTCGGGATTCACAGCGTGATGCCTCGGTTCTTTGCGTCGTAGGCCGCGTGCAGGATTTGATGTCGATCGAGCGCAGTGGTGCCTTTCGAGGATACTATTTCGTCCTAGGGAGTCTTCTTTCCCCACTCGAAGGGGTCGGTGCAGACCAGCTGCCCATCGAAGAGCTGAAGCAGCGCGTGCGTGGCTCCCACGGAATCGCTGCGGTCACGGAGGTCCTCGTCGCGACGGCGCCTTCCGTAGACGGCGAAGCCACGGCGCTCTTTTTGGCGGGCGAATTGAGGGCTCTCGGTACGCGTGTCACGCGCATCGCGAGTGGGGTTCCACACGGTGGCGATATCGAGTTTGCCGACCCCGTGACGCTCGGTCGGGCGATCGCCGGCCGCCGCGGCCTCGATTGAAGGCGGGGCGCTGTCTTTTCGAAAACCTGAGCTGACCGGGACCCTCAGCGTTCGTGCATCGACAACAGGTTTTCGGAGTCGCCCTGCGGCGCTCACGTGGTATGCAGCTCACCTCGACTGCGCTGAACGGCGCAGTTTTGCGAGTCATCCACCATGTCGAAATCCGTTATCGCCACCACGCGAGCACCGGCGGCTATCGGGCCGTATTCTCAGGCGATCCGGGTCGACTCGCTGCTCTTTTGTAGCGGTCAGATCGCTCTCGATCCTGATACCGGTTCGCTGGTGCAGGGCGGTGTCGAAGCCGAGACTCGGCAGGTTTTGACGAACCTGCGAGCGGTGCTCGATGCGGCGGGCGTCGGTTTCGATGCGGTGGTGAAGACGACGGTCTTCCTCGTTGATCTCGCTGAGTTTCAAACAGTTAACGCGATCTATGCCGAGTATTTCTCAGGCGCGCCGCCGGCCCGTTCCACCGTCGAGGTGTCTCGGTTGCCGCGCGATGCGCGAGTCGAAATCGAAGCGGTCGCCAGTCTAGCCGAGCGCTAGTCGGAGCATCCCATGACAGACGAAAAGGAAAACGAGACCACCAGCGCCATCGAATCGACGGAGGCGGAGCGTCCTCGTCGCGTGCGTCGAACACGGCAGGTTGATAACGAAGAGGCTCCTGCCGACGCCGCGCTCGCTCCTGAGGCAGAACCGGCCGTGCCCGCCGCCGAAGGTGCAGCAAGCGCCCCGCGCGAGCCGCGTGCCCCGCGTGCCCCGCGTGCCCCGCGCCCGGCCTCGGATGGATCGCCGCGTGCCCCGCGCCCGGCCTCGGATGGATCGCCGCGTGCCCCGCGCCCGGCCTCGAGTGGATCGCCGCGTGCCCCGCGCCCGGCTTCGAGTGCCTATCCGGACCACCGTGGAACGGAGCGTTCTGGTGCTCGGCGTGATGCCCCGCGCCCGGCTTCGAGTGCCTATCCGGACCACCGTGGAACGGAGCATTCTGGTGCTCGGCGTGATGCGCCGCGCCCTCGTCACAACGCTGTGGATGGAGCCCGCTCTGGTCCCTCGGCGTCCCCGGCCGCGTTGAGTGTCCTCGCTGTCAATCGATCGAATAAACGCTCCGTTTACCGTCAAGATGTCATCGCCGCACCGCCGGTGATCCAGGTTGCGGAGCCGAAACGCTCCGCCGATCAGCTGATGCTCGTTTGGCATCCGGCACCCAAGTTGACCGCCCCGGTAAAAAAACACGAGAAGCCGCTCACCGCAAAAGAAGCGATGAAGGCGAAGCTCGCGAAGCACGACGGTGCTGTCAAGGAGGGAGCCGCCGCCGCGTTGGCGCCAGCACCGAAGACGGCGCTCGACGCTGCATGGCTCGAGGTCGGGGCGCACGGCGCACTCGACGCCGCACAGGCGGCCGGGAACGCCGGCGAGGCTCTCGTCCAGGGCTGGCTCGATGGCGGTAACGTCGCTGCCATCACCATGCTCGCGTCACTCGAACTCGCACCGAGCGTGGCTCGAAAAGCTGCACGTCGTGCACTCAACGTTCTCAAATCCCGAGGTGTCGCCGTTGCCGCTCCGGTAGCGACGGTCGTCAAATCCGTCCTTCCCGAGGTTTCGTCGGACTGCATCGCGAGCTTCATTCCACCCGATGGCAACGGGACGACGTTCTTCTCGTTTTGCCAGCGCCTACCGGGCGGTCGTTTCCGGGTGGCGGACATCATGGTGCGTGAGCACGTGGGCGTCGTGCACGCGACTCTCGGTCAGCTGGCGGGCAAGCACATCCGTCGCTGGAAGGTGCGGGTCGAGGAAAGCATGGGAGTGCCGCCTATCGAGGTGCCGCTCGACTGGGCTCGCCATGCGGTGGCGGAGGGTCGCAAGCTGAACTCGGTGTCGAAGCAGATCCTGCCGCTTGGCTTCGATGGCTGCATGGCGCTCGCGGCGCCTGCGCCGGCGGTCGTGCCGCCTCATCCCATCGCAGCGTTCGAGCAAGAGCCAACGAAAGCCGAGCTTGCCGCCGCGCTCGCTGACTCGGACCTCCTTCATGCCGAGCCCGAGTTTCGAACGTGGGTCGTGGAACGCAGCGCGCTTCAGGAGCTCGTCGCGAAGGTGGCCGAGCGCTTGTCGACGGCCGACTCCGAGGACCGGGCGATCGTGGACACGGTGCTCCTCGAGGAAGTCGCAGCAGCGACGGATCGTTACTTCACCGCGGAGCGTCGTGATGCCATTGCCGTGCGTCTGCGCGATGCGGCCATTTCCATTCGGGTGCGCCGCGGCGAAGTCGTGGCACGGCGTGTCCTCGTGGTTGCGGAAGCCGTCCGTCGGGCGGGGCTCGTCACCGATGCTCCACGGGAGAACCCGTTTTTGCGCGCTTTCTTTCAAAAGGGTATGGCGATGATGGCCCGTGAAAATCAGGGGCGCTTTCCAGGTTCAACGAGCTCAGCATCGGCGTGACTCGGGGCGAGATGCTCCCAGCAGGTTGTCGAACGGCGGCCGCTACGGCGCTCGCCTGTTCGCTCTTCGCAGGCTGTCGCTCCACCACCGAAACGGGTCGGCCTCCGCCGGCTTCTTCCGTCACGACGTCAACGCCGGCCGTCGCCGGTGCGTCGGCAATCGTGGATGGGGCACCGGTGAATTCGGGCGGCGTGCCCCTCGAGGTTCAACCTCAGCGCCCGGGGCCGCTGAACGTCGTCCTCCTCACGATCGACAGCCTGCGCGCCGACATGCCGTGGCTGGGGTACCCACGAGCGATCGCTCCGAACCTGACGAAGCTCGCTCGTGAAGGGGTGCTCTACACCCGTGCCTACTCCGTTTCGAGCTACACGGCGAAGAGCATCCCGGCGCTCTTGGCAGGCCGGTACCCGTCGCAGCTCTATCGAAATTGGTCGTTTTTTGCTGAATATTCTCTCGAAAATCAGTTTTTCCCGGAGCTCTTGCAGGCCAGCGGCGTCCGGACACTTGGTGGTCATGCCCACTTCTATTTCGATCATGGCAAGAACCTGAATCAAGGCTTCGACGTCTGGCGCATGGTCCCCGGGATCAAGGTCAACAACACCACCGACGAATCCGTGACCGGCGACAAGACGACGGACCTCGCCATCGACATGCTGCGCGAGTCGAAGAACACCGAGGGGCCGTTCTTTATGTGGCTCCACTACATG
>CANMZR010000183.1 GCA_947502375.1 Polyangiaceae bacterium | reverse complement strand
CGACACATGACTCCCACGGAGCCCCCCCTCGTAGAAAGCCAGCCAGGTCACCATCGAGGTCACCTCGCTACCCCAACGTGGGGGCCCGTGGCGCGCGGCGTCGGTAGGTGCCGCGCGGTCACTCCGGACGAATCGCAAGCCCGAGAAGCTTACGCAGACGCGCGTAATCATCGCTCACGGTGAAGAGCATGAGCTCCTTCAAGCGCTCCTGGGGCGTCATGTCCCCAGGAATTTGTTGCTCGTTGACAAGGATCTTTTTTGCGACGCTGAGATCGCCACAAAGCAACAACCCGGCGCGAGCCGCGGTCGTCTCGACGGACTGAGCCCACCGCTTGATATTCGCGCGTGCTCCGGCTTTCATGAACTCCGCGACAGCGACCTTCAAGGCCTCTTGCTGTAAGGGTTCCATGAACTGTCCGAGTGCCTGCGTCGTCCCCTGCACCATCACCGCGTATTCTGGCGGCGCCGGTAGTTGAGCCACCAATCGCACCGAGCCGAACAGGAGCACCGTCAGCTCCGTCACCGTTGGGAACAACGTCTTTAGGTGATGCTCGCCTCGATACATGGCGAGGTGCTTGCCGCAAACGAACGCTCGTTCGAGTGGCGACAACCCTTGCAATACGCCCTGCCCCGCAACCGACGCGAGCGGCAAACTCGGGACGGCCTGAAGGAACCCAGGCTGCTCAGGTCGAGCGTACAATTGTGGCGCTTGAAGCCCAAGCGCCTTGGCAGCCCACCAGAACGTACGCGGAAGCGTCCCCGTCGAAGTAGCCGGATCTTGGCGAAGGTTGTCGGGAAGCACGGGACGCTGATTCTTTCCCGCGAGATCCGCAATCTTCGCCTTCAACGCCGCAGGAGCAACGGCCTCGAAGATCTTGCCGATGTGGCTGTCCTCGTCGCTGTGGAAGAGATGCGCCTCCCACAGCCCGCCATCCAGCGTACCGGTGGTTTGCCCAACGTCTTGCGGACGAAAGTCCTCGTAGAAGCGGAGTTCCTCCTCGTTCGCGCGACCGATAAACGCCAGCACGCTCGCCACGCACCACGCCTCGTCGTAAGCCTTTTGCTGCAGGCAAATCGTGTAAATCGCGCGGTATGCATCGACATTCAGAGCGTCGTTCTGAAGCAGTGACCGGTATTCCTCGAGCGCACGGACCGCATCGCCCGTATGCACGGCCAGCTCCGCTAGAATGACGCGTTCTTCCACCGCGTCAGGCTTGATGGCGACGGCGCCGCGGAAAGCCTCCACGGCCTTCGGATAATCCTGCAAACGATCGCGATAAATGAGCCCGAGCGAGTGCCAAAGGTTGTACTCGAGTTCGGCGTTCCCCTTGCCCGCGACGCGATGAATCATCTTGCGGTACGAGCGCTCGAGCCGCGTGAAGTCCCCAACGCTCGTGAGAATCTTATCGACCCGCATGAACGCATCCACGAACTCTGGATGCAAATCGAGTGCGCTCTCGAACAAATCCACCGCTTGATAGGGGTCGTCCAACTTATCGCGATAGATCTGAGCCATCGTGAAAGCGTAGCGAGCCCGCCGCTGCGGATTCGAGTCGCCCTCGGAGATTCGCTGCAAGGTCTGCACGACATCGTGCCAACGCGACGTCTTTTGGTAAAGAGCGAGCAATCGGTGTTGAAGCTGATGGTCTTCCGGCTTTAGCCCAACGGCATGTTCCATCGCCGTCAGTGCCTGAACCGCGTCGCCCACCTTGTTTTCCCAAGCTTCAGAAAGCTCAAGAAACATCTTAAACCGCTCCTCGCCATCGAGAACGGTGTCGACCGCAAGCTGCCGATAGAAGCACGACTGCGCCCAATCATTCAGCGTTCCGTGGATGGCCGCGAGCGCGTCGAGCGCCGGTCGGTGCGACGGCTCGAGTTCGAGAGCCTTCTCGAAGTTGTTGATCGCGTGCTTGGCCTGCCCCTGCTCCCGCTTCACGCAACCGAGCCGGAACAAGACCTCCGCCCGAAGTGTCCCCTCGTCATCCGAGAGCGCGGTGAGAACCTTTTGATAGTTCGTAAGTGCGCCAGCCCAGTCACCGACGAGAAGGTTTGCGTCACCGAGCCCACGAATGGCATCACGGTTCGTGATGTCCGCCTTTTGCGCTGCGGCAAAGGCCCGCAAGGCCTCCGGTGCCTTCCCGAGTTCCAACTCCACCCGACCATGCAACAAGTAGAGTTCGATCTGCTGCTCGCGGTCCTTGCTGGCCGCCTTCTTTTCCATCAAGTCCGTCAACGGCTCGGCCTCGACGTACATCCCACGCTCAACGTAGTGCCGGGCGAGCGGCAACGCGGCGTCCTCGTTGTCCGGGTCCGTCTGCTGAGCGAGCTGGTAGGCTTGAAGGCCCGTCTCGGCCTGCCCCATCCTCTCGAACCGCAAACGTCCAAGCTCGACGAGCAGCTTCGCTCGCAAACGGGGAGACTCGGTGTGTTCCTGTTCCGTCTCAAGGTAGCGGGTGGCGGAATACCAATCCGACTCGTCGACAGCGATGATGCGCAACGCCGCCAGGGTCGGGAGATGGTACGGGTTGAGGTCGAGGACCTGCTCGAAGCGCACGCGCGCTTGCGTGCGATCCGCCAGCTTTTCTTCAAGCTGCTTCCCGATGCGATAGAACGCCTCGACTCGCTGCCCGCCATCGCTGGTCAAATCGGCGACCCGCGTCATCAGCTCAATTGAATTCGCCGCATCGCCCAGGCGATCATAAAGCTTCGCTAGCGCATCGAGCGCCGCAATCTCATTCGGCTCGAGCTCGATGATCGCAAGATAAGCGTCCATCGCGCGCTCATGGTCCTGCAACTGCGCGGAAAGAACCTGGCCCTGCCATGTCAGAAGTTGAATCTTCTTCTTTCGCTCATCCACCATTTGGACGTAGCGGTCGAGACACGTGATGAGTTCATGCCATTGCTGTTGCTTCTGGTAACAGCGCGTCAAACCTTCGAAAGCCGCCAGATTCGTCGGATCGATCTCGATGACCTGCTCCAACCTGGTGGCCGCAAGGTCGGGCTTCCGAAACTCCTCCTCTTGGAGCCGGGCGATCTGGGTCAACACATCCGCCCGCTCGCGCTCCGTCGCGGCGACGTCGAGGTGCATCTCCAGAACCTCCAGCATTTCGGGCCAACGAAGCGTCGCCGTGTACACACGCTCAAGTCCGCGAATCGCCAAAATGTTGGATGGGTCGTGCTCAATGACGCTGCGATAGAGTGCAACTGCTTTGTCGAGACTCGCGAGTGGCCCCTCGAACATCGCCCCAATTCGCATGCGAAGTTCATTCACACGCTCCGGTTCCTTGACCGCTCGAAGCTTTCGCTCGAGGACCCCCACGAGCTCCACTTGCTGATTGCGTGACTCGTAGATTCGTTCCAACGCGTCGAGGGCCGGGAGATACGTCGGGTCCACTTCCGACGCGCGCTCGTATCGAGCAAAACCTTGCTCGGGCTGCCCTGCGTACTTCTCGAGCAACTCACCCAGGTCCGTCAACACCGCGGCCTTATCGACATCACGTTTCGCGCACGTAAGCGCTTCCTCGAGACGCTGACCCGCTCCACGCCAATCACCTTGTTTGCGGAGATAAGTCGCTCCCTGGCGGCGAACTTGAACGTTGTTGGGCTCGAGTTGCTGCACGCGCTGGTAAAACGGCTGCGCGTAATCTTGGCGATCGAGGTCTTCCCCGTACCATTTCGCGAGACGCAGGCAGAGAGCCACCTGAAGCCGCGGGTCCGTGGCCTCGTCAAGAAGCGTGCTCGTCGTTTGAATCAACTCGCCCCAGCGCCGCGTTTCAGCGGTGATTTGCTCGAGATAGACGACCGTCTCATCATCGGTGATATCGAGCGTGAACGCTGTCTCTAGCGAGTCGAACGCCTGCACTGGGTCGAGCAACTGTTCGTGGAACACGCGGGCGACTTTACGAAGGAGAGCCGTTCGCTCGTGCACGTCATCCCGGGTTTCCACCCGCGCGACGTAAAGCTCGACAAGAGGCTCCCAGCGTGCAGCCGCCTTGTGCAGCTTTTCCAGCTGAACGAATGCCTCATCGTTCGACGAATCGAGCTCGAGGACCGATTCGAGTGCTTGCGTCGCACCATCAGGATCTCCGACGCGATGTTCCCACACCTGCGCCACTTCAAGATACTCGCGGAGTTGGTCCGCCGGCTCAACGTAGGCACGCGCTCGTGCCAATCGAAGTTCGGCAACTTCACGCCATGCGTCCGCCGCACGAAGCAGCGTCTCGAGTTGCGCCATCGCGTCAAAATCGCGCGGGTCAACCTCGAGGTACTTTCGCCACGCATCGATCGCATCCAGTCGCTGCGCATGATTGGGCTGATGCAACACAGCAAGCTCGCGATAGAGCGCCAGCAAGTGTTCCGCCGGCAGGAGCTGCGCGGCTCGCTCAGCTAGCTGGTGAAGTGCCGCCAGGAGTGCCGCCGAGTTGCCGCGAGTCTCATGCACGACCTCCCCAGTCCAACGCCGACGCGCAATGTCCGCGATAGCGTAAAGGGCATCGAGATTTGCGTAATCGATATCGAGCACACGCGCGTAATCGTCGAGGGCCAGGTCATCCCGCTGAAGTTGCTGCGAGTGAAGTCGGCCTCGACGCAACAAGACGGCAACATGTTCCACCTCATCGACCACCGTCGCCAGGTGACGTTCCAGAATCTCCGCGAGTTCCGCCCACCGTGACGTCTGCTCATAGAGCGCGCTGAGTGCCCCCAAGGCTTCCCCATCTTCGCCCTTAAACGCGAGCACGCGCTGCCAGGTTTCGATCCCACGTGGGACGTCGCCAATACCGTTCGTGAGAACCCGGGCGAGCTTCGCGCTGATTTCGCCCTGCTCGTAATCCCCCGCCGCACTGGCGAGTTGCCGTTCGTAAACCGCGTAAAGTTCAGGCCAGCGCCCGCCCTGTCCGTAAAGTCGCTCGAGGACCGCTTGAGCTGTCTCATTCATCGGATCGTACTCATCGAGGACGAGCCGATAGACGCGAATCGCATCTTCGAGAAAACGCGGATCGCTCGCCGAAAGTACCTGGTCGTAAATTTCGCCAAGGCGCGCGAGCATCTCCACTTTCGCGAACTGGTCCTCGACGAGCGTCACCCGTTTTTCGAGAACCGGCGCAAGCTCAGCCGCCTGCCCCGTCAACGAGTAGATGCGGTCCAAATTCTCGAGACAGTCGACGTCCATCGCGACGAGCGAAAGAACGTACGCGTACGTTTCTTCGGCCTTCTGAAGGTCTTGAAGCTCCTCCTCGAAAACGCGGGCGAGCCGCTTTCCGAGTGCGCTTTGTAACGTGAGGTCAGGGAATTGCGACAAGGCATCGGCGAACGCGTTCGCGACGTGCTCCCATCCGTCTTCGACGAACCCCGCCAGGCGCTCGAGTTCCTGCAAGACATGCTCATCCGAGGGAGCTTCCGCTAGCGCCCGTACATAGGCCGAGAGCGCCGCGCCCGGAATGGCCAAGCGCTGCTCCTGCAACTCGGCGATGCGCTGGTATTGTGCCAAGCGCTCGGGGAGCTCCACCAGGTGCGCGAGCACAGCCTCGTAGACGCCTCCAAGGTAGTCGTATTGACCCACCGAGTCGTAGTGAGGTTCGAGAATCGCTGCGATGGCAACCTGGTGGTGCCCGGCGTTGAAAAGCGCTTCGAGCGAGGAAAGAGCCCCCTCGTGCCCTGGTTCGTCAACGAGCACTTGATGGTACGTCGCCACCGCTTCGAGAGCGGCTCCGAGCCTGTGCTCCTGAACCTGAGCCAGACGAAATTTGAAGGCCGTTCCGCCATCGGTCGCCGACGCGGCGGAGCGCACGAGAATGCGCGCTAGCTCCGGCCATCGCTCAGTCTGCTCGTAGAGGCGCGCAAGAGCCTCGGTCGCCGGCATGTTCTCAGAATCGATGACGGTGACGGACTCGTACCTTGCGATCGCCAGAGCGGCGTTTTCAAGTTGCTCTTCGTAGATGCGCGCGAGGCGCAATGCGAGCTCCACGATTGGCGCGGGCTCCTCCGCAGGCAGTGCCAGGAGCTGGCGGTCGTAGATCGCCGCAAGCTCCGCCCAACGCCCAGCGAAGGCCGCCAACCGTTCGTATTGCGCGAGCAAGTCCTCGTTCGCCGAGTCGACCGCGATCGCCCGGGCGAGCGTATCGAACGCAGCCCCGGGCTCGTTGAGCGAATCCTCATAAAGACCCGCTATTCGCGTCAAAAGCTCAACGCGGGAGAACACATCTTGAGACTTCGCGACCTGAACCTCGAGCACGGCAATCAGCCGAGGGCAGTCTCCCGTTGCTTGGTAAATCGACTCGAGAACGAGCGCAGCCGCCACAGGCTCCCGCGCGTCCTTCGTGAGCGCTTCGAGGGCCTCGATGGTCGGCGCGTGGTCGGAGGCCTGGGACAATAGCTCGCGATAGAGGTCAATTGCCCGCGACACGTCCTCGAGCTTGCGGTCGTAGAGTTGCGCTATACGAAATTGAAAGACAAGGGCCTCGAACGGATTGGGGGCGAGCTCCGCCATGTGCTGCACGACGCTCAGCAACTCAGGCCACTTTTCGGTCTCTTGATAGAGGGTATCGAGCCGCCCAAGAGCGTCTACCTCGTCCGGATCGAGCTCCAGGATTTGCTGGTAAGTTGCAATCGCGCTCGGAACGTCGCCTAGCTCGTTCTCATAGATCGCACCGACCTGATAATAGAGGCGCACGCGAGCTTCTGGCTCATAGGTGAGTTCGGCCTTCTTCGCGTAGGCTGCGAGCAAGTCGGGCCATCGTTGCAGGCCGTTGAACAGACGGATCAGAGCGTCGAGCGCACGGTGGTCTTCCCCGTCAACCTCGAGCACCCTGCGGTACACCACGATGGACGCCTCGATTCGACCGAGGATTTCCTCCTCGATCATCGCCGCCGCGATCAACGCCGCCTTTTGTTGCTCGACGTCCGAAACGAGCGCCGCCCGCTGCTGAAGAACCTGCGAGAGTTCTTCGTGGCGATCGTTCTCTCGGAACAAGACCTCGAGCGCCTCCACGGCACCGAGTTCGGTCGCATCCAACTCAAGGATCCGCCGATAGAGGGCCACCGCGGGCGCAACCGCAGCGCACTCGTGCTGATGCAGCGAAGCACTCATCCCGTAGAGCAAAATCGCTAACTTCGAGTCCGTTTGCGCAGCGGCCTGGGCCTCATAAACATCTGCGAGAGCCTGAAACCGATCGGCCACGCCCGCAAGCCGCCGCAAGCTTTCTTGCGTCAAGACGGAAGCTGGTTCGAGCGCGAGCGCCCGCACCATCACGTCGAACGCAGCGCCTGGCTCGGACGCCGAGTCCTCGTGCAAATGCGCCATCTCGTGCAGGAGCTCAACCGCTCGCGCGGGGCCTTCAGCACGGCGGACCTGGATTTCGTAAATCCCCAAAAGCTTCCGGTAATTTCCGGTCGAGCGATAAATGGGACCGAGCGTCTCGGCAATTTCGACCTCAAGTTCCGGGCGCTTACCGAGAAGCTCCAGAGCTTGCATCGCGACGCTGTGATTTGGCTGCCGCTCGAGGACGAGCCGATAGGTCTCGATGGCCGCCGACGCGAGCCCCAGCTTGCTGTCTTGTACCGCTCCAAGCCGCAGCATCAACTCGATCTCGTCGTCCTCCGTTGCGGCGATTCGACCGAGCGCTTCAAGATTTTGTGCGAGCTCGACGAAAAGGCCCTGCCGCTCGTAGAGCCGGTCGAGGCCGCGGAGCGCAACACTGCTGCGGTTATCGAAAGCGAGAATTTCGACGTAAGCCTGGACAGCCTGCGCCGGTTGGTCGAGCTTTTCGTCGTAAACGGCAGCGATTTTCGCACAGAGCCTCTCGCGGTCAGCGTCGGTCTGCGCAAGTTCGAGGCGCCGACGAACGACGCCAATCACGTCGTCGTGACGAGCATTCCTCGCAAAAAGCGACTCAAGCGCATCGAGGGCAACCCCATCGGCCGGATCGCCATCCAGAATCTTGGCGTAACTTTGGGCGGCCGCATCGATCTGCTGAAGGCCGCTCTGAATCTCGGCCAAGCGCGTCCAGTAACGGGCCGCGAGAGCGCCGTCGGACAATCCAGACGCAATGCTGCCGTAGATCTTAGCGAGACCCGCCTGGTTCTTTGACTGCTCGCTGAACGCCTCGAGTTCGGAGAGAACCTCATCGTTCTCGGGCTGTTCCAAAAGCGCGCGCGAGGCCGCATCGAAGGCACGCGCGGGCTCCGAGAGCCGATCTCCACATACCCCTGCGACGCGACGAAGCAGTCGCACGCGCTCGGCTGGCACCGACTCGAAGGGAATCAACACCTCGAGGATGCCGACCAACGCCGGCCAGTCCTGCTGGTTCTCGTAAACCTCCGCCAAAACCATCGCGACCTCAGCGCGCAGGTCCTCGTTCCGCAACAAGCCTTCTAGCGCGGTACGCCCGGCCACATTCCCGGGCTCTACGAGCATGATCTCGCGGTAACACTCGAGCGCCGCCGCCGAGTCGTCCAGATGCTTCTCAAGCACATCGCCGAGTCGAAACTTCAGGTCGAGCAACAGCGCTTCGTCCACCTGCGTATCGAGCCGGCGTCGCAACACGTCTGCGTATTCGACCCATTCGCCACGCGCTTGATAAAGCCGATCGAGCGCTTCGAGTGCCCGACCGTCAACGGGCAACAGATCGAGCACCTGAAGGTAGGTGTCCACCGCTCGCTCAGGCTGAGCGAGTTCGAGTTCCTGCATCGAAGCGATGTCGTAAAGTACGTGGCATTGCGCCTCAGGAGAATCCGCTAGCGCACGCTGCTTTTCGTAAACCTCGAGCAACTCCGCGTGGCGTTTCGTGGCGCGGTACAACCGCTCGAGAGCTTCCAGCGCAATCGAGTTGTTGGGGTCCAGCTCGTAAACGGATCGATATTGAACGAGGGCTTCGTCTACGTTCTTGATCTCGTCGAGGAGTACACGCCCGAGTCGTAGCCGCAAGGAGGCCTCGCGGTCGGGATCGAGCAACGCCTCGAGGGTGTCGCGATACGCAAGAACGAGCGCCGTCCAGCCACCACCCACCCGTGCCACTCGCTCGGCACTGTCCGCCGCAACGAGGTCGGCCGAGAGTGCGAACGCTCGCAAATAACACTGAAGCGCCAGCTCCGAAGCCTTCAGCTTGGTCTCGTAAAGTTCACCAAGCTCATTCAGAAGGACCACCTGAACGTCGGAGTCCTCCGCGTGAAGCAGCTTGACTTCGATGACCTGA
>CANMZR010000182.1 GCA_947502375.1 Polyangiaceae bacterium | reverse complement strand
CGTCGAACAACGTCGACTCGCGCTCCCCAAGGGTTGCAGTCGGATTGACGTCATTGGAGGGGCGCCGGCCGGGCGTTTTCGGGCTGAGCTTTGGGCCGCGCAAGGCCAGCTCGTGGACCGCAGCGAGGGTGGAGCGACGGCGGCCCTTTTTTCATGCACCCCAGAGCCGTTTCAGGTGCGTCTCGAGGTGACCGGGCTCGAGGAAGTGGGGCCCTTCGCGGTCGAGTTACGCCACGGTGCGAGTGCGCCGATTTTGCAGGCGCATCCCGCCGCCGCGATTCGCCTGCTGCAGCGGCTCGAGGCCGGCATTGGACCTATCGATTTCCGCGTTCTGGATGGCGTCGAGGCTCGCGCGCTTTCGCCCGATTCCCGCCACGAGCGAAACGTTTCGCTCGCACCTGGCTGCACCGAGTGGCTCGTCGCGACCGCTCCGGTAAGTCCACTCGTGGTGGACATGGTCGGGTTGGGCGTCGAGCCGCTGGGTCTTGCTCGCGGGCTCGGCCTCGCGGTGTTCCACGCATGCACCGAGAAGGCCATCGACGCCGAGCTTCGCGTGGCCGTCCAAAAGCCGTCGACCGTTCTCCTGCTTCGTCGCTGAGGCTCCCCAAACGCGCAGGTTACTCGCCGAACGCGCAGGTTATTTGCGCTGCGTCAGCATCAGGTGAGGGCTGTCATTCTGGTCAAGGTAGCCGAATCGCATCGGGAGTGCGCGCTTCGGTTGGGCCTCCCAAAATTTTCGCATCTCGCGCTCGGGCTCCTTGAGGACCGGGATCCGCGCACGCACGAAGGAGCCCCACACTTCCTGCTTGTAGCCCGCACGCTCAGCCTCACCCGGCAAGGGTGCGGTCGAATCCGATACGATGACCTTCGCATGCGTCAACGCATAGTCACGGATCCGGCTGAAATCGAGTCTCCAAAGGAGATAGCTCGCCGCCTTGATCATCATGCTGACATCGCCTTTTTTGGACAAGTGGGCGAGCAGCGCGGGATCCGCTTTTACGTGCGCGTTGTCGAGGTTGCACGCGATGTGCCTCTGGATTCGAACCGGGCCGTCTTTCCCGCGTGGTTTGAAGACGAGCTCGACGTTGCTGAAGGCCTCGGGGAAGTCCCCATCTTGCCACGTCGGAGCGCGGCGCCTCGCGGTGTTCTTCCCGCCCGCGAGTTCTTCCTCGGTGAAGTAGTGGAGCGAGCCATCCGTTTCGAGGCGGAAATAGCGGAGCGAAACGGGTTCGAGGTCGTGGATCCCGAGCCCGACCATCAAAAAGCTCAGTTCCTGAGGAAGCTCACCCGTCATCATCTTCTGGAGCGTCTCGCTCATGCTGAAGGTGTTGACGCCGAGGAGTTCATCGAGGCGAGCGCGCAGCTTGCGTAGCGTTGAGGTAAGGCCCGCGGGCGTCAGCTCACGAACGCGGCGGACGTCGCCTACGAGCTCGAGCGACAGGCTCGTGTATTCTTCTGCTTTCGGGTACGTGACCAGGAGCGTGGTGTTGTCACCGCCGGCGAACGGATAGACGACCTTCGTCGGTGCATCTCCCGGGACGATCGATGCGAGAAACGGCCGAGCGGTGTCGAGCCAGTTTTTTTTGAAGGCCTCGATGCTTGGCGCGAGCTGTCGGCAATGGTCATCAATGATCTGGGCAATCGCTGGGGTGACTGGAACGTCACCTTTGCAGCTCACCAGTCGATAAAGGAGTCGCGCTTCATCGGCGAAATTCTGTCCGAAGAGGACGGGTTTTTCGACCGCGGCCGCGGGTTTCGCGGTGGGAATGACGGCCGTACTCTCCGCGCTACCCGAACTTCCGGCGCTTGCAATGCTTCCGGCGCTCGCCGAGGCCGACGGCATTGCAGCGGGCGGCGGAGCAGGCGTGCTGCACCCGACGAATCCCAGGATGGCCACCGATACTACGGCCTGAAGAGTTCGATCAAACGACATTGCTACGGGGTTTCGCAAGAATGCGGTCGGAATGCAAGCCGAGACGGTTGCGCTTCGTCGGAGGCGCTGCATGGACTCGGTCAAAGTGAATTCTCAGGCGAGCTGTCTGTGACAGGAGACCCGTGCGCCGAGTCCATCGAAGCTTCCGACGCACCCTCTTTGGCGAGGGCGTCGAATTGCCCTTGATTTCGACGAATATTGACTCGGCCAGCGGCTGTGACTCACCCCCTCGATTCGAACGAATCGAGGGGCGAGGAATCAGAGGGCAAAAGCTCGATCCAGGATGTGGCCTTGCTCCACGCCGTGTGCGGCCTTGCTGCCGGTAGCGGGGCTTGCGCTCGGCTCGCGGCTGACGACGTCGATGAGTTGAAGACGGCCCCCG
The DNA here is from genome assembly GCA_947502375.1 of Polyangiaceae bacterium. GTDB lineage: Bacteria > Myxococcota_A > Polyangia > Polyangiales > Polyangiaceae > SYFR01. The sequence goes on along the minus strand of CANMZR010000182.1, from coordinate 6,897 downwards.
AGCAGCTTGGGCAGGGTGGCCTGGATGTAAAACCATGCGCCGTTGTTCCAGGGCTCTTCTTGGACCCATTGAACCGGCGTGCCATCGCGGTAGGGCGCGAGGGCGTCGAGAAGCTCGGCGTTGAACGGATAGAGCTGCTCGATGCGGACGATTGCCACATCCTCGATGCCCCGTTCGATCCGACGCTTGGCGAGGTCGTAATAAACCTTGCCGCTGCAGAGCAAAACCTTCCGGACGTTTTTTGGATCGACCACCTGGTCAGCGAGCACGCGATGGAAGCGCCCCTCGGTGAGGTCGGTCAGCGTGGACACAGGTTTCGGGCCGTCATAGCCGTACGCCGCACGGAGCAGGCTTTTCGGCGTCAAAATGATCAACGGCTTGCGGTAACGACGAACGATTTGCCGGCGCAATACGTGAAAAAGCTGTGCGGGGGTCGTCAGGTTGCAGACCTGGATGTTGTCTTCGGCACAGTTCTGGAGGAAGCGCTCGAGTCGCGCACTCGAGTGTTCCGGACCCTGGCCTTCGTACCCGTGAGGAAGGTAAAGGACGAGCCCGGAAAGCCGCATCCACTTGTCTTCGCTTGAGCAGATGAACTGATCGACGATGACCTGCGCGACGTTCAAGAAGTCGCCGAACTGCGCTTCCCAGATGACCAGCTTGTCCGGCGAGTCGAGGCTGTATCCGAAATCAAAGCCAAGGACGGCTTGCTCGCTGAGCGGACTGTTGCACGACTCATAGTGCCCCTGCTGCTTGCGAAGGTGGTTCAGGGGAGTATGAGCCCGGCCGGTCTCCTGATCGAAAAGGACGGCATGCCGATGGCTGAAGGTGCCACGATGCACGTCTTCACCGGACATACGGATGTCGGACCCTTCGGCGAGCAAGGTCGCATAGGCGAGAAGCTCGGCGGTCCCCCAATCGAAGGAGTCTCCGGTCGCTAGGCGCTGGTGCCGCTGCTGGAGCAGCGTCGTGACCTTTCGATGGGCGCTAAAGCTCTCGGGTGTCTGGTTCAACGCCTCGGAGAGTGCGAGCAGCTCGTCCTTGGGAAAGGCGGTCACGGCTTCTGGAACGCTCGCGTCGGCGCCGCCCGCGTACCCCTTCCAGACGCCGCCCATCGTGTCGGGCTCCGGCACGAAGACCTTATTTTTGACCTCATTCAGCGCGTCGGAAAGCGCCTGGCGTCTACGTAGCCCGATGGCCTCGGCAAGCGCGCCGTCAATCTGCCCAAGCTCCACGAGACGCTTGACGTACATCTCTCGTACAGTCAGCTTTTTATCGATGATTCTGTACATCGCAGGCTGCGTGAAGCGCGGCTCGTCGCCTTCATTGTGACCGTGTCGCCGGTAGCCATAGAGATCCACGAGCACGTCTTTCTGGAAACGCTGCCGCCACTCGATGGCCAGGTGGGCGACCTGCGCCACGGCTTCCGGGTCTTCGCCATTCACATGGAAGACCGGGACGTTCAGCATCTTCATGATGTCGCTTGCGTAGCGGGTCGAGCGCGAATCACTCGGGTCGGTCGTGAAGCCGACCTGGTTGTTCACAATCACGTGGATCGTGCCGCCCGTCGCGTAGTTCGGGAGACCGCACATGTTCAGCGTCTCGGTGTTGACGCCTTGGCCAACGAACGCGGCATCGCCGTGAATCAACAATGGGACAATCGACCTGCGCTCGGAGCTTTTGCACCGGTCCTGCTTCGCGCGAACACGGCCTTCGACGACCGGGTTGACGAACTCGAGGTGGCTTGGGTTGAACGTCATCGTGAGGTGCACGCGTTTGCCGCCCGGCGTCACCCGATCGTTGGAGAAACCGAGGTGGTACTTGACGTCCCCGCGACCGAGGTAGCGGAGCGCGTCCTTGTCCTCGAAGGCGTAAAAAATATCGGAGAGCCGCATCTCGAGGGTGTTGACGAGGACATTCAAGCGACCGCGATGGGCCATCCCGAACACCACCTCCTCGACGCCGAGTTGGGCACCGCGCTCGATCATCAGGTCGAGCATCGGGATGAGGCTTTCAAGGCCTTCGAGTGAGAATCGCTTCGTGCCTGGCGCGTAACTCGAGTGAATGAACTGCTCGAGGTTTTCGGCGTCCGAGAGCTTCGTCAAAAGTTGGATCTGCGCATCCCGGTCGAGCGACATCCGGTTGTTTGACGCTTCCATTCGCGTCTGCAGCCACCGACGTTCCTCGCCGTCTTCAATGGTACGAAATTCGACACCAATGGCGCCACAATAGGTCGCTTTCAGTCGCTCGATGAGCTCACCGACCGTGTGCGATTCCGAACCCGCGAAGTCGATCCCGCTCACCTGTCGTGTGAGTTCAGCGGGACCGATGCCGTAGCTCCCGGGCTCGAGTTCGTGTGTCAAGGACGGGGCTTCGCCGAGAGGGTTGATGTGGGCGACGAGGTGCCCGATGGTCCGGTACGCGTTGACGAGCTTTTGCACCCGAGCCGTCAGCGAGAACGGCGAGGCGTCCGGCGGTGGCGAATCGAGGGGCACGGACGGGTCGGTGGCGTGCCGTGCGTGAAGCCCATTCGTGGCCGCGTGGGCCTGGCGTGCGTGCGTTTCGAAGTAGCGACGCCAACCTTCGTCCACCAGCCGAGGGTTTTCGAGGTAACTCGCGTAGAGCTCGTCAACCAAGCCCTGATTGATGCCAAAGTCGCTCGTCATCCCATCTCTCCGAACGTCTGCCGCTTTTGGATTTAGATAATCTTGGATTTTGATAACGAGAACGGATGAACCGCCCTACGAGGGTGGCCCTTGTACCATTTCGCGGGCGTTCTGCTCGCGCGTTTGAACGCTCTGCGAACGATCCTGGATTGTTCTGGCTCTGACCCATGCTAAGGGTTCCGGCACCAATCCTGATGCGAGCCATGCGCCTGTCCAGCCGCCGCGATGCGGGCAAGCGCTCCGTGCAGGTCTTTCTGGCGATCGTATGCGCGGCGTTGCAATTGGGCGTGGCGGCACATTTTTTCCTCGTGCAGCATGCGCTCTGCGCGGAGCACGGTGACCTCGTCCACGCGGACAGCCCACACGCATCGCAGGTTGCGTACGAGCGAGCCGCCGAGGCCCAGACAAACGCGCCTGTATTGCAGACGGGGCAGGCTCTCGATGATGCTCACGAGCACGACCATTGCTTGCAGTCGAATGCTCGAGGGCGCTCCGTCATCGAGGCTCGTGAAGGACGGTTGACGGAGGCGCCACGAGCGGCGTCGGTCCCCATCCATGCCGTGGTTCGGAGCCCCGAGCCTCGTGCGCTTCGGTCCCTGAAGCTCCTTTTGCTCGCGCCAAAAAATTCGCCCCCTTGCGCGGTGATCCCCACGTTTCGAAGCGCCTGACGCGAGCGAACCCAAGACGTGGTTTGACTCGAAGGCGCCTCGTCCCTTCGTGTGGCTGACCGCCATGTGACCGACGTCGCTTCGGGGTTCACAATGTTTCTTGCATCGAGGTTTCGTTCATCGAGCCATTGCGCTCGTTTTCTGAAGATTTACGCATCCGGCGCCTTCCTGGTCGGCTCGCTCTGCAAGCTGAGTCCAAGCCTCGGCGCGGAGCCGTCGCCGTCGGCGGTCCCAGGCTCGCCCCCTGCGCCGCCGTCCGTGCCCGTCGTGCCCGCCCCCCTCGACGCACCAGCACCCGTCGTGCCCGCCCCCCTCGACGCACCAGCACCCGTCGTGCCCACCCCGCCCGTGCCTTTGCACATCGTGGATGCCCTCGTACCCGGCGGCGGCGCTTCACGAGCCGAGCCGGCCACCGTCCGCGTGCTGGTGACGGTGTCGAGCTCGGGCGCGGTGACCGACGCCGCGGTGACCGACGCGGCCGCGCCTGACCTCGATGCGGCTGCACTCAGCGCCGTGCGCCAGTGGACTTTTGCGCCTGCGCTACGGAACGGGACCCCGGTTGCGAGTCGCATCGTGGTGCCGTTTCGGTTCCCGGCGAGTCCGCCCGTTGCACCACCACTCAGAGCAAAAACGACCCCGGAAGGAACGCCCGCCGAGCGCCCAGCGGTGGTCGCGAACCCCGCGAAACTGGCTCCCGAGGGGTCTTCTCCTAAGGCGGAGCCCATCGAGGTCGAGGTGCGTGGTCGTCGCTTGCCGCCTGCGCGTTCCATCAGTGATTTTACAATCGATCGTGAACTTGTCGCCGCGGCGCCCCATCGTGACGCTGGCGAATTGCTGGCCACGGCACCGGGGGTTTACGTGGCGCGGTCCGAGGGCGACGCGGTCGCTCAGGAGATTGTCCTGCGCGGTTTTGACGCGGCGCACGGTCAGGACATCGAGTTGACGGTGAACGGTTGGTTGCCCTTGAATCAACCCTCGCATGTGCACGGGCAAGGCTATGCGGATCTGAACTTTCTATTGCCGGAAGTGGTGCGCTCCGTTCGCGTGGTGGAAGGCGTCTATGACCCGCGTCAAGGCGACTTTGCGGTCGCCGGAAGCGTGGACTTTTCCCTTGGTGTCGCAGAACGGGGCTACCAGAGCCGCTCCAGCATAGGCTCGTTCGGCTCGTTCCGGCAGTTCGTGTCTTGGGCGCCCGCCGGCGAGTCGGATGAGACCTTCGGCGCGGTCGCGATTCGTCGAAGCGATGGCTTTGGTATGAATCGCGGCGGACTATCCGGGACCGCGCTCGGGCAGTTCGCCTTTGAAGGTCCGGGTGGGTTTCACGGCGTCGCGTTGGTGGCCGGGTACGGCGGGCGAGCGAGTCTCGCAGGCGTGCTGCGGCGGGACGACGTCGATGCGGGAAGGGTCGGTTTTTACGACAGCTATCGCGACCCGTCGGCGAACGCTCAGTCCGCAAGCGCCAGCCGTGCGCTCGCTGGCGTGAAGCTCGAGCGGACGGGCGCCGCGGGCGAACAGACCTCGCTTTCCGCTTGGCTTGGGTGGGTCGATTTTCGGGCGCGCGAAAACTTCACGGGCTACCTCCAGCGTTCGCGCGTCAACCCGACCTGGATGGGTCGTGGTGATCTCATCGAGCAAGCGAATCAGGACTTCGGACTTGGGGCCCGCGCCGAGCACCGAACGGCACGTTTTTCGCCGCTCGAGTGGCTAACGGGCCAGGTGGAGTTCGGTCTTTCGTGGACGGCGCATCGCATCGAGCAACAGCAAAATCTATTGCAGGCACCGCTGAACGAGACGTGGGACCGGCGGGTTGCTGCAGCGATCCGCCAGCTCGACATCGGCATCTACGCTGACGCCGACTTGCGGCTCACGCGGTTCCTTCGGCTGCGCGGCGGTGTGCGTGCGGATGTGCTCACGTTTGATGTCGATGATGCCCTCGGGAACGTGCCGTCCACGTTTCAAAAAGCGACGCACCTGGCGGGCTATCGACGGACGGCCGTCGGCGCGGCGGTGGGTCCGCGCGTGACGTTGGAGGGATTGCCGACGACGTGGCTGGGAGTGTCAGCCTCTTATGGCGAGGGCTACCGCTCGCCGCAGGCCTTGCAGCTCGCCGAGGGAGATAGCGCACCGTTCACGAAGGTGCGTGGCTTCGAGGGTGGCGTGAACGTTCATCCCTGGGGCGAGCGGCTGAAGGTAACGGCAGCCGGTTACGCCACGTTCCTCTCTTCGGACCTCGCGTTCGATCCGGGCGAGGGCGCGCTCGAGCGCATCGGCTCGACAACCCGTCGCGGCTTCGTGACTCACGCCGTCGTGCGCCCCTGGGATTGGTTCCTCGGCTCGGTTTCGGTCACGTATGTCCGCGCCACGCTCGACGCTCCGCCGCCGGCGAGTGCGGCAAATCCGGTGCCGCCGTTTCGTGAGGGGCAGCTTCTTCCGTATGTCCCGCCGGTCGTCGTGCGCGCCGACACTTCGGTTCAACGGGTGGTGGCCTCGCTCGGCGGCTTTCCTCTGAAGGGTCGCATCGGGGCGGGCTTCTCGTTTCTCTCGTCGCGCCCCCTTCCTTATGGTCGCTTTGCCGAGCCGGTGGCGTTGCTCGACGTATCCGCGTCTTCACAGTGGCGCTCGGTCGAGCTTCAGGTGGACGTTTTCAACGTCATCGGCAGCCGCTACGCCGCCACGGAATACAGTTTCGCGTCGGACTGGCGAACCACCGAACTGCCCTCGTTACTGCCCGCGCGTCAGTTTTCGGCTGGGGCCCCCAGGACCGCGCTCGTTTCACTCGGCCTCAGCTATTGAATTGAAGATCCACCACATGCCTCAAACTTATTCTGGTTTCATCAGGCCTATTTTGGCTGCGCTTGTGACGGGCTGCGGGGCCACCGGACAGGTCGAACTGGCGCTGCCCGCGTCGGCGATTGGTCGCGCGCCAAAGACGGTGGCGGTTGGAGCCTATGAGGTCACTCTCGAGGTCGCGTCGATCGGCTTTGGCCCGCTTTACTTTTGTGCCACGGCGGCGGCTTCGTCGGCGCTCTGCCCGGTGGCACAAGCTGAGTTCGCGGCCACGGCGTTGGTCGACGGTCTCGACGCCGCGCCCCAGTCGCTCGGGCTTCTGCGTGGAGTGACGGGGGCGATTCGTTCCTGCACCTTCGACTTTGGGCTCACCTGGCTTGCGGTCGAGCAGCAACCCACTTCGCATGTCGAGGGGCTCGATGGGCACTCCGCTCATTTTGAGGGCCGTTATGGCCTGGGCGGCGGTCCCGTGCGCCGGTTCGTAGCCGACGTGGACGTCCGGCCGCAATTGCCCGGCACCCACGCGGTACAAGGCGCGCGAACCACGGTCGATGTTGCGGATGAGCGGCAGCGGCTCGCTATCACCTTCGACCCCAGCTCGTGGTGGGCGACCGTTGACTTTTCCGAGTTCGATAGCTGGAGCGGGGACCCACTCGTCGTGCCGGCGGAGTCCCGCGCCCATAGTGCGGTCGTGCTCGCCATGACGGCCACGCACCAGCCGTCTTTTGGTTGGTCGAGTGAGCCGTAGGCGGTGTGTTCCCGTGAGACCGACGCTGATC
>CANMZR010000181.1 GCA_947502375.1 Polyangiaceae bacterium | reverse complement strand
AAAGAGGGGCTCAGCACCTGGCAGCCAGGGATATCGATGACGACCTGATGGCTGCTGCGGCGATAAAGCCCAACGGCCACCTCGGCCCCATCGCGCGCGAGCACGAGCTTTGCGCGGCGCCGATAGCCCGCGAGCGAACTCGGCCTTTCGAGTTCGGACACGGGCGCGCCCGCGGGGATCCGATACCGCGTAAGCGACCGCCCGAGCCTAGCCAGCTTGGCTGCCCGCTGGCTCTCGTAGCTCAGCGGCATCAAGGGACAGGCGCCGCACTCGCTCAAGTGCACGCAATGCACCTCGGTGCTCGCATCGCCCGGAAGCTCGGTCACTTGCACCAACTCTCGCTCTCCATGCGCCGCCGCGTCGACCGCGTTACCCTAGCAGCAAACCCAATGCATCCGAACGTGTTTGCACGTCTCCCCAACATGGAATAGACCCAGCCCCAGATCATGACGACCACTCGAAAAGATTACAAAGTAAAGGAACTCTCACTCGCCGACTGGGGTCGCAAAGAGATCCGTTTGGCCGAGCATGAAATGCCGGGGCTGATGACCCTTCGCGAGCGCCACGGCACAGCGAAACCACTCGCAGGCGTGAAAATCATGGGCTCGCTGCACATGACCACCCAGACCGCGGTGCTCATCGAAACGCTGTCCCACCTCGGAGCGGACGTGCGTTGGTGCAGCTGCAACATCTTCAGCACGCAAGATCAGGCCGCCGCAGCCGTCGTCGTCGGCAAGCACGGCACGGTCGAAAAGCCCGCCGGTTGCGCAGTTTTTGCGTGGAAGGGCGAGTCGCTAGAGGAATACTGGTGGTGTACGAACGAAGCGCTCACGTGGCCGGACGGTAGCGGCCCGGACATGATTGTGGACGACGGTGGCGATGCCACGATGATCGTTCACAAGGGCCTCGAGTACGAGAAGTCCGGCAAAATCCCCGCGTTCGACCCGGCCCACGACTCAGCCGAATGGGGCGTCATTCTGCAGACGTTGCGCGACATCGCCATCAAGCAACCGACCCGCTGGGCACACGTCGCAAAAAACATCCGCGGCGTCAGCGAAGAGACGACCACCGGTGTCCATCGCCTCTACGACATGGAGAAAAGCGGCGAACTGCTGTTCCCGGCCATCAACGTGAACGACTCGGTGACGAAGACCAAATTCGACAACGTCTACGGTTGTCGCCACTCGTTGCTCGACGGGCTGAACCGTGCGAGCGACGTGATGATCGGCGGCAAAGTCGCCATCGTTTGCGGCTTCGGCGATGTCGGCAAGGGCTGCGCCCAGTCGCTCCGTGGTCAAGGCTGCCGAGTCATCGTCACAGAAATCGACCCCATCTGCGCGCTCCAGGCCGCCATGGAAGGCTACGAGGTCGCGACCATCGAGGACTACCTCTCGAAGGCCGACATCTTCATCACCGCCACGGGCTCGTGCGACGTCATCACCGTCGCACACATGGCGAAGATGAAAGACAAGGCGATCATTGGAAACATTGGTCACTTCGACAACGAAATTCAGATGGCGGAGCTTGAGAAGCTCCCCGGTGCTGAGCGCATTCAGGTGAAGCCGCAATACGACGAGTGGCTGTTCGCCGACGGGCACTCGGTGCTCGTTCTCGCCGAAGGACGACTGTTGAATCTCGGTTGCGCCACGGGGCATCCAAGCTTCGTCATGAGCACGTCCTTCACGAATCAAGTGCTCGCGCAGCTCGAACTCTGGTCGAAGAAAGACGAGCTTACGCGCCAGGTCCATCGGTTGCCGAAGCACCTCGATGAGGAGGTGGCACGCTTGCATCTCGAAAAGCTGGGCGTGCGCATCACGACCCTCAGCGAGAAACAGGCCAAATACCTCGGCGTGGGCGCAAACGGCCCATTCAAGCGCGACGATTACCGTTACTGAAGCGGTCTTCTCCGTCGCTCGTGGCGCGGGGTATTGAAGGGCGGATAGGCATCCAGCCCCGTCGCTTCGAGCGGTCCGTAACCCACGTTGGCCGGTAGCTTCCTCACCGAGGCGCCGGCCATTCTCTTTTCAGGCTCCGCCGGAACGGCGATTGAAACCCACGCGCCTAACGGATAAGAGGCATGGCATGCGCAATTCAAGCCAAGTCGGTTCACTCCTCGTCGCCGGTGCCCTGGCATTCGGAACCTCGGGTTGCATCAGGAAGGTCCTGCTCGAAGGACAGATAAAATCGACACGCACCGCTTCCGCGGCGCTGAACAGCGTGAGCGATTACGAAGTCGCGAACGCTGCGGCCTTCGCGGGGCTCGCGCAATTCGAGGGGATGCACTACCTCGCGCCCGATAATCAGGACGCGATGTTCCTGCTTCTCCGCAGCTGGGCGGCCTCGTCGTTTGGGTTCATCGAGGACGAGATGGAGCAGGCCGAAGACCTCTATGGCGAAGACAGCGAGCTTGCCAACTACCACCGAGCGCGCGCCGTCACAGGTTACGCGCGTGCAATCTATTACGGTGAAACGCTGCTCGAGGCGAAGCACGCGGGCTTCGTCGCGGCGCAAAAAACCCCCCAAGCGATGGCAGATTACGTCGCCAAGTTCACCGACAAAGCAGACGCGGAGCCCCTCCTTTGGCTCGCGCAAGCGTGGCTAAGCCGCGTGAACCTGGTGGTGGCGGACGACATTCAAGCCGCTGGGACGCTGCACGTCGGCGTGGCCTTGGCCGAGCGCTCGATCGAGCTCGACGAGACCTACAACAATGCCACCGCGCACGTCGTCCTTGGCTCCTACAACGCGCGCAGCAAAATGGCGGCGCTGGAACTGCCGAAGTCAAAAGCGCACTTCGAGCGGGCGTTGGCACTCACCGGCGGCCATTCGCTCCTCGCGAAATTCAATTTCGGCGCGAAGTATTACTGCACCATGCAGGACCAGGAGAACTTCGAGAAACTCCTGAAGGAGGTCGTTGCAGCGGGCGACGTGCAACCGGAACAACGACTTCCCGGCACCATCGCGAAGCGCAAGGCCCGTCGTTACCTATCCGAGCGCCGCATGAAGGAATGCGCTTTCAACGCTGTCGCCGCCACCGCAACGAATGCGACCGCGCCCGCCACGGCAACGGACGCGCCCGCCGGCAAGACCGAGGAGCCGGGCGAGGCCGACGGCGACGAGTGAGCTCGCGGCTCAGCGGCGTCGTTAAGGCGGCGTCGTTAGGGCCGCGTCGTTAGGGCCGCGTCGTTAAGGCGGCGTCGTTAAGGCGGCGTCGTTAAGGCGGCGTCGTTAAGGCGGCGTCGTTAGGGCGCGCGCGTCCGTTCCGCGCACGGTGCCGTGTCCATTCCTCATCGCGAGCCGCGTCAGTTCGGCGCCGCAGTGGCTGGCTTTTTCGGCAGCGGTTGAGCCGATGGCGTCGGTGCAACAGGCGGCTTCGGTGCGACAGCCGGCTTCTTATCGTCGTCGTCGTCGTCGTCGTCATCGTCGTCATCGTCGTTGGGGGTCGCGCCGCTCACCGACCCGGTCGATGAACCAGGCGCGGCGGACGGCTTCTTATCGTCGTCGTCGTCGAAATCATCGTCGTCTTTTTCTTCCGCGTCCTCGGCAGAGATGGTCGCCGTGATGCCGGTACCGTCCTTGCCCCAGCGGGCCTTGTCCGCTTCGGAACACGGGCGCGGATTGTTGTAGTCCTCGAGAATGCACTCGATTTTCCAAGCATCCGTCGGCGGTAAACCCGCCGCTTCGGCCTTCGCGCGCAAGGCGGCGACTTCATCTTTCACCGTGAACGTCGAAAGCGACGGCACAAAACAAATCAGCATGAAACCGAGCACGAGCAGGCCGAAGAACGGCAGGACCACGCGGTAAACTTCCACGACCGGGCGCTTGAAGCGAAAGCTCGCGATGAAAAGGTTCAAGCCAATCGGTGGTGTCACATAGGCGATCTCGAGATGCAGCAGGAACATCGAGGCCAGGTAGAACGGATGTAGCCCGAACGTCGCGGCCAGCGGCACCAGGAGCGGCAGTCCCACGAGTAGGACGCTGAAAGCATCCATCAGCGCCCCCATGACGAACAAAAACACGTTCATCACAATCAGAAACTGCCAGGTCTCCTTCATTCCTTTGTTCACGCACCAATCGAGAACCGCGGTCGGAATGCCCGCCTGAATGATGTAGTTCGTCAGCGCCGCAGCCATCGCGAGAATGGCGATGATCGCACCCGACAAGGCGATCGCATCCTTTGCGATCTTGAGGACCTTCTTCCAGGAAAGATCCTTGTGAACGTAGACCTCGATGACGAGCGTGTAGAGCGCAGCTGCAGCGGCACTCTCGTGCAATTCCATGAGCGCCGTGCCGAGCCCCGCCAGGACCAAAACCGGCGCGAGAGCCTCCCACTTCACGTCCCAAAGCGAGCTTCCAAACTCCCTGGAATCAAACTTCTGAGTCGGGACTTTGTTCTTAATGCTGATGACGATCGCGTAAGCGGCGAGCATCGCCACGAGGACGAGACCGGGCCACACCGTCGCCTTGTAGGCGCGACCGACATCGACCCCCGTCACGTAACAATAAATGAGCACGAGCGGACTCGGCGGCAGCAAAAGACCCACCGCGCCCGAGGTCGTCACGAGCCCAAGCGAGAACGACTTTGGGTAACCGCGTTGCACGAGCACCGGATAGAGGAGCCCGCCGATAGCCACGATGGTGACCCCGCTACCACCGGTCAGCATCGTGAACATGGCTGTCGCGACGATGCAGACGATAGCCAGCCCACCGGGCATCCAACCGAGCGTGGCCGAGGCTGCGCGAACGATGCGCTTCGGGGTCTTCGACTCGGCCATCAGATAGCCCACGAAGACGAACAGCGGAATCGTCACGAGAATCGAAGAGCCGGCGAACTTGTCATCGAGAACGTTGGGCGCGAGGCTTCGAAGCGTTCCGTCGTGACTCAACCAGCAAAGGATCGAGACGGCGCCCAGGACCGCAAAGAGCGGCATGCCCGCGATCGCGAGAAAACCCAGCAAAATGGCGAGTAAAACGTACATCAGGCTGGCTCCTCGGCATGAGTCGGCGCGCCGGGTTCAGGTTCTTCTTCGGCCCCGCTGCCCTCGCCTTCGAGGTGCGGTTCGAGAAAGCCGGCGAGGACCAGCACCACGCGCAGGAGGAGCCGTAAGCCAAGCATTAGAAAGCCGATTGGGAAGACGAGATTCAGACCCTCGAGAAGAGAGCCAGCGGCACTACCACCCGGGACGATGACGAAGGGGCGCCGAGGCTTGTCGAGGTCCGCGGCGGTCGCCTTGATACCGGCCGTAGCTTCCGGACCGTAGCGTTCGACGAAGCCGCCCTCGTCGACGAACTCGTTCCATTCACGGCCGTTCATCCGCTCATCGGAGTTCCAGCGCTTGCCTTGAACGACGAAAGGCAGCGCCCCGGCATCGAGCGAGAGTTGCTTTCGCAGCACGAAAAAATCACCCCCGAGTTCTTTCCCGACCGCGGCGAACTTCGCGCTCATCGGAGCCTCGGTCGCAGCGTGAAAACCGCTTATCGCGATGAAATCGAAAAACCCGTAAGACGCCGAAAGACAAACGAGCGAGGCGCCAAGCATGGCGACCACGTGCGCGATTTTTCGCATATTTCTTGGGGCAAACCGAACGATCACGTCCACGTTGATGTGGGTTCCCGAGGCACACGCGAGCGAGCCGCCGATGAGCGCCACGAGCATGGTGAGGCGCGTACTGATGCCGCGCAGGCCACCGAAGAGGGAGATGCTCGAGCCCTGCTGAAGCCAATCCAAGGCACCCTGGAAGTAATCATTCCCAAAGTGGGCCCAGGACTTCGCGAGGCCGGCACCGGCAGCGATTGCCAGGAGGGTCACCCAGGTGCGCTGCGTATCGTTGAGGGCCAGCTTCTTGGTTGCGTAACGGGCCACGGCGCCGAGCGCGCCCATGCCGAACAGCGCTCGAAAGAAGATTCCGGCAATCGAGTTGCGGTCCTGCATGCCGCGAAGACCGATCCAGGTGCAGAGCAGCGTGATCAACGTGATGAGCGTGACAAACAGCATCCGCGTCTCGAACCAGGTCCACATGGCGTCCAGCTTGGCGAACGGTCGCCCCCAGGCAGCACCGTCGAGATGATGAGTCTCAGCGCCGTCGTCCTCGTGCGCTTCGTCGGCTTCCGTCGCGTTTGGGTCCATACTCGCCACGATCTGGCGAGCGGCACGCGAGGACGTACGAGCGGACGCCGCCGAAGCCGCGCTCGCCTTCGCGGACGGAGGCGCATCTGCGGACAGAGGCGCATCTGCGGACAGAGGCGGAGCCACCTCGGATTTTCCACGCGCCTGGATGGCGGGGACTCCCGATGGGCCGCCGTCGGGTGGCGTCGTTTCGGGATCGCGCTTCCCTTCACGCCGCCTTCGTTTCGCGTCCGGGTCGTGGCGCGTCATCGCGCCGGGGCGTCCAACCGGTGTGTCCTTTGAACGTTTGGCCATTCCGTGCGGGAGGCTAACACGCAGCGTTAAAGTTGAATGGATTTCCAGTCGCCGCTTTTGAACTTACGGCTCATCACGAGGGCCAAACCGGTCGCATAAACGAGCGCCGATAACCAGATCCCCGGTAGCCCGAAGTGGAAGGTGATCCCGAGCACGTAAGCGAGCGGAACGAGAACGCCGAAGTGCAGAAAACCTTGAGCGATCATCACGTAGCGACTGTTTCCGGCCCCGAACAAAGCTTCGACGGCGATCATGCCAATCGCGACAATGGGTGTGCAGATGCCCATGATGCACATCGGAATGAAAGCGTGCTCTTGAACGAGGGGGCTCTGCGTCACGAAGCGCAAGATTGGCTTGGCAAACACGAGCTCAAGTAGCCCGACTGCCCCGAAGAAAAGCGCCCCGAGCTTCATCGAAGTCCAGCCGAACATCTCGGCGCGGTCGGGCTTGCCCTCGCCGAGACTGTGCGACACCAGCGTCGCGGTGGACGTTCCGAAGGCGAGACAGCCCGAGAAGGTGAGCTTCATCACCCCGATGATCACCATCATCGCGGCCGCGTTCACGGGCTCGGCAACTCCCCCGGGGCACTTCGAGGAGATGGTCCCGAGTGGCAGAATCGTGTCCAGATGGTACGCGACACCGACGAACATCATCACGCCAAGCATGATCACGAGGGTGGCGGCACCGGAGGGTAACGAGAGCCGGACAATGTCCCAGGTGAGAACGCGGCTTAGCTGAACGCGGCGAAACGGGGCGAACTTCAACCGGTAGTCGGGGCTGAGGGCGTAGCCGACCATGACCAGCAAACCGACGTAGGTCGCGATGACACCGGCAATGCCGGCGCCCTCAATTCCAAGCTTCGGTATCCCCAGCGTCGGATTTCCAAAAATGAGTAAAATACATAGGATCACGTTCAAAATGTTCATCGCGATCGAAGCGACAAGATGAATGTGAGGCTTGCCTATCCCGTCAAAAAAGGCCTTCAACGCAAACGTCGCCGCCATCGAAGTGATGCCGAGAAGCCGCCACTTCAAATAGGCCTGTGCCGCGTCGCGCACGGTCTGCGTCGGTGCTGCGAGCCGCAGGATCGGCATCATGAAAACATAACCGACGGCAGTCATGACGAGCCCGGCGGTGAGTGCAAAAAACAACGCGTTGGCGAGCACCGCCCCCGCGTCTTCAAACTTGCCTGCGGCATACCTGCGCCCCGTGTACGCCTGCGTGCCGACCGAGATGGCGCTGAGGGATCCGCCGAGCGCCCATAGAATCAAGAGCGAGGGCAAGAGGGCTGCCTGGGTCGTCGAAGACTCGGGGCATGGGAGGCGCCCAAGGAAAACGATATCGACCTCGTTCACGACGCTTTGAGCCAGCATCGCGCCGAGCGTCGGCAGGGCGAGCCGCAGGATGGCGCGCGACGGTGATCCAGAAGTGACGGTGTTGATTGCCGCGGACGTCAAGGAGACGTCGAATACCAGAAAGCTGGGACCGCGACCAACTTGCCTTGGCTACCTGTTGTTACTCACCCATCGTTTCGATGGATTCGAGGTGCTAGCGCCGAGTCCATTGAAGCGACGGGTATTTCGACGCCTCTTCTTTGGCGAGGGCGTCGAAATACCCTCGATTTCGACGGATATTGACTCGGCGACGGCTGTTGTTATTTGGCCCTCGATTCGAACGAATCGAGGGATTAGCGCCGAGAGTCCACCACCACCCGCGCCGGGGGTACGCTTGGGCGGACCATCGAGCCACCGCCGAGCGCGTCCAGAACCCGTGGCTCCTCCGCGCGGGGCTCGCTCAACCACGGCACGTATTCCGGCAAACGAACGAAATACGGTCTCAGTTGGCCAAGCAAGATCACGAGCCCAAAGCCCATGATGGCGGCCAACACGGACGCCCCGAGGGCGCGGCGCCGGCTTCGGGCGCGCGTCGGTTCATCGAGAATTTCCGCGACAGCGAAGGCCATGGCGGCGGCGCTCTCGTAGCGACGCGTCGCGTGACGCGCGATGGCCTTCATCACCAGGCGCTCGACCGGACGCGGAATGTCGCGGGAGGGTGCCTGCGCGCGAAGGGACGCCGGACTGCCGCGCAGCTTCGCATCGAGCACGAGCGCATCCGAGTCTTCGGAGAACGGCAGCCTTCCCGAGAGCAGCTCATAGAGCACACAACCGAGCGCGTAGATGTCCGCGCGGCCATCCACACGGCCCCCGGTGGCCTGTTCGGGAGCCATGTACTCGGGCGTGCCGAACAGCGTCAGTGCACCGAGTGAGCCAGCCTCGTTCTCGCCATCGGAATGCGGCGATTCCCCGAGTTCATCGGCGGTCTTGGCAATGCCGAAGTCGAGCAGTTTCAGCTCACCGGCCGGGGTGAGAATGAGGTTCTCGGGCTTGATGTCACGATGAACAATCCCGGCTCGATGTGCGGCGGCGAGTGCCCGCGCCGCCTGCATCCCGATGCGCATGACCTTTCGGTGCGAAAGCTGCGCTCCCTGCTCGAGCAGCACGCGCAACGTCTCGCCCTCGACGAGTTCCATGGCGGAGTACATGCGCCCATCGCTCGCCTGGCCGAAGTCGTACACGCGAACGAGGTTCGGATGCTGAAGCCGAGATAAAGCCCGTGCTTCACGCCGAAAACGAGTTGTGAATTCGCGCGAATGCGTGCGCTCCGCGTCGAGGACCTTCAGCGCAACGCGCCGCCCCAGACCCACGTGTTCGGCTTCGTAAACAATGCTCGATGCACCGCGACCGAGCTCGCGACAAATGCGGTCACGCAGCGCGCTCAGTTCTTTGTTCTGAAACTCAATGCGCTTGCCTGATTTCATGCAGACCATGAAATCCCTCGGCTCGCGACCATAGAGCAACTCGTATTGCGATTGCTTCGAATCAAACAGCGACTGGGTGATGATGCCCGCGTCCATCAACAGCCGCAGCGTGCGATACACCGTGGCCTTCGACACATCGTGCCCACGCGAGCGAAGA
>CANMZR010000180.1 GCA_947502375.1 Polyangiaceae bacterium | reverse complement strand
TTCGACGCAAAAGTGAGCTTCGAGCAAACGGGGACGTGCGAAGCCGGGAGCAAAGGTGGGTCACAGCGTCGCGTCGAACAGGTCCCCTGAGGCGAGCCGCACTCTTCCGGAAGTGCCGGCACAGGCGCCGGCGGATCGATTTCGTACTCGAACTCTGAAGTGCTTCGGGCGCCACAGGCCAGAGGGGCGCTCAGAACCAGCGACACCCACGCGAGCCGCAAAAGCAGCGAGCGTGCAAAGCCGCTCTGCGTGGGCCGAGCCGCCGATAGCCGCCGGTTCGGAGAGCCTCCCGGCGCCGCCCATCCACGCGCGGACATCAAGCCAGTATTGCGCTGCACGGGGTGTTGGTCTTTCCGCTGAAGCCTTGCCCGTCGCCACCGTATTCGGTCAGCGTCTCGGGGTTTGGATCGACAGCCTTCAAGCATGCAAAGCCGATGTCGGTGATGCTCTCCCCGAGCGCCGAGCGATAGTGCCCGACTCCCGACTTCAAGCGACCACCGGCACCGCCTGCGACGAGGATGGGGTAATCGTTTTCAGAGTGACTCCAGCCCTCGCAGACATCGCTTCCCGCAAGGATGCACGTGTTGTCGAGCAGGTTTCCGCTGCCCTCCGACACCCCACGCAGCTCTCCGAGCAGCGTCGAAAAGTTCGCCATGCAGAACTCAGCACAACGATGAATGAACGCCTGTTCGTACGGCGCACTGATGTGGCTCACCATGTGCTGGTCCGCGTGACTGTAGTCCTGTGCCCCAGGAAACGCAGGGAATTCACCAGGAACGAGCTGCTGGAACTGCTGACCACCGCTCGGTGCCGTGAACATGCAACTGACGACCCGGGTGAGATCGCAGGCGAACGCCACGCGGACGAGCTTGGTCATCACGGCGTTCAACTCAACGAGCGGCTCGCTGCCATCCAGATTGTAGTCGAGCTTACCCGGTATCTTCGGCAAGTCGCATTGTGGCGGAATTGCGAGGATCTGCTTCTGCAACTCAAACAAGCTGTCGAAGTGATGCTCGAGCCGCAGTTGGTCGTTGGAGCTGACGAGACCACGGAGCCGCTTCGCATCCTTCATGACGACATCGAGCGCGGCAACGCGCAGTGACGAGGTCGCCTCATCCGCTCCGGCAGTCATGGTAAACGCGCCGAAAAGCTTATCGTAGAGCGCTTGTGGGTCCCGCTCCATCGCGAGTGGCTGGTCCGGCCCACGATGCGACATCGTCTCCAGGGTCGGCCCTTGATTCGCCAGATGGCGCTTCGTGATGCCGATCTGCAAAGACTTGAACATGGTCGGTGCGCTCAGCCGATCGGCGGCTTGTTGATCGAGCGACTTCCCACCGAACTTGGACGCGTAAGGTGCACCGAGTGAGTCCACCAGCAGGAACGGCCAGCCGGAAAAAAGACCGGCCATCCCGTCGTGGTGTCCTCGCCGACCGGCCACCGGATTCTTGAAGCCGGTCAGGACGGTGAAGTTATCGCGATAGGGTGCAAGCGACGCGAGCGCGGGACTCAGCTCATAGTTCGGCCCGGTCGTCTTCGGCACCCAGCTTTCGAGGCGGCAGCCATTCCCCCACATCCAGGTCATCAGGCGCAGCGGCAACGGCGAGCCATCGGCGTGGCGTGTTCCGTCATCGTTCAACATCACGTCGAGCACCGGCAAAGCGAGCGCGAGCGCGGTGCCACCGACGAGACCGCGCAAGAACGTGCGGCGCGGCAGAGCGAGTTCATGGGGCAGGCGGCGGCGGGTCACTTCGGGCTCCCCACGCGTCGAAAAAGTTCATGCGACACGAGGTCCACAAGAAGCCGCCGGAAGGAGTGGCCCTCCGACGACCATTGTTTGAGAAGCTCGTTGATAGCGGGCCATTCGCCGTCCACTTCGATATGCCCGGAAGCGTAGCGGTGCAGCTGTTGCAGCATGCAGGTCTTCACGGCAGTGGACGCGGCGAGAACTTGACCGAGCTCACGCGGTCCATCCCAGCTCCCGATGAGGTCGACTTCCCCGTGCGTGTCGATTTTTGCGTCGTTCTCGGTCGCCCGGAAACGCCCGATGGCATCGAACTTTTCGAACGTAAGACCAATTCCATCCGCCATGAAATGGCAAGCGCGGCACGAGGGCTCAGCCTGATGGACGTGGAGCCGCTCGCGAAGGGTTGGCGCCGTACTCGAGGGCGGCAACGTCGTCACGACACCCGGGGGCGGCGGCGGCATCGTCGTGCAGAGGAAACGCTCCATGACGAGGAGTCCCCGATACGTTGCCGAGGTGCTCGTGGCATGAGACTGGCGCGTCATCACGGCCGCCGAAGTGAGGATGCCGCTACGCTCCTGCGAGAGCGGCAAGGTCGTCGGGCTCCACGCCTTCGCCGGCGCGGCAACTCCATAAAGCCCGGCGAGTGGCGCGTCCAAAAACGTCTGACTCGTCGTCAAAATCTCGGTGATCGGCGCGTCACGTCGAATGACATCTTCAACAATCCGAAGCGCCTCTTCGGTCATCGACTCACCGAGCGCCGGGGAGAACTCGGGGAAGAGATTCGGGTCTTTAGCGAGGGCTGGAATTTCTCCAAGCACCAGCAATTCACTGAAGAAATCACGAATTGCCTGAGCTGAATCGGGCGCGTCGAGCAATTTCGTCGCCCAGTTCCGCACGCCCACTTCAGCATCGAGTTCCCCGGTCGCGGCCGCGTCGAGCAGTGCCGCATCGGGCGTGCGTCCAACGAGCAGAAAAGACATGCGCGTGGCGACTTCATAACCGGTGAGGTCACGCACGTCCGCACGCGAGGGATTCGGCTGTCCAAGCTCAACCTGATACAGAAAGTTAGGCGACTGCAGGAGCGCACTCAGCGCCAGCTTCACGCCGGCGAAAAAGTTTTTCTCCGCAATCGCACCCTGCTGCGCGAGCGCCACGTAGTCATCACGCTCTTGGGTGGAGACCGGCCGGCGCCAAGCATGACGCCCAAATCGCTCGATGAACGAACCGAAGCAGTTCGCGTCGGAGACACTTGCGGGCTTGCACTTCATCCAGCCCTCGAGCCGCTGCGTGTCGAGCATCGCGGCACTGGCGATTTTACGGGCGGACCCTTCGTAAGCCGCCACGAGCGAATCGTTCATCGAAAGTTGGCTCGCGGCGATGCTTGTGAACCCGTTCAACTGGGTGTCCGAAGGCGGGTTCGCCGCAGCTTCGGCGGCCGGGCCGAGAAGTGCGCCGACACTCCGGCGATACTGCCGTGCGAGCAACCGACGCAACGCGGGCTCTGCAGGTACGGTCACCGGCCCCGACTGGGTCGACGGCCTATTTTTGTCGGTCGGCCGCGCACATGCTCCGACGATGGAGCACGCGACAAGCGCGACTCCGAACCAGCCACTCATTTTCCGCCAAGCTCGTGAAGACACAATTCACCGTGAAGACACAGTTGCTTCAAAAGGCTAGCACGGGCGCCACCCGATAGCAGGCCCCAGAGCGGCCGCTTACGTGAGATCACGCTCACCACGGGCGACGAGGGCCTCGACAATTTCTCGAACGTGTTGGGCTTCGTCGCGATGCACAATCAGAAGCGCGTGCCCACGCCTTTGGTCGAGCCGCGTACCCGCCTCCCGGAACTGTTTTTGCAGCTTCGAAAGACCTATGGCCATTTCTAGCAGGCCACGGCCCAGTCGACACGGGCCGCAAGGGAGACGAGCGGCCCGGCCCGTGATCCGGCCAACGTGCGCCCGTTTGCACGCCCCCGGCCACGCGCCAAACGCCCGCCGACCGTCTCGAGTAACGCGCCGCAAACGTGCGGCCCGCCCTCGGGGCTGCTCTCGACCGCACTGTCATGGGTGCTGATGGGTGCTTGATTTACCTACGCTCAGAAGAACTTGGCCGCGCGCTTTCGATGCGTGGAGGTCGCTGGTTCAGGCGGCGTGTTCGTCTGGGTCGCGCGCTCTTGCGATGGGAGGCGGCTCGGAGGGGAGTCCGAGGTGCTCGAGGATGGCGCGGATTGCGTTGGGCGCGCCACCCCGACAACGGTCTCTACAACCTCGTCGCCGCGGACGCTCGCTGCAATGGCGCGAAGCGCGACTTCTTGGCGTCCCTCCCTCACCACAAACACTGGCGATCGCGTTCCATCAGGCCGATCCTGGCGCTCACCACCCCCCGATTTGAGCGTTTACGATCAAACAAGAGCCGCAATCACGGCGCAAGCGAGCGTCTAAGCTGCGGATCAGTCAAGCGACCGTAGTAAGGCGTGGAATGAATTCGGACCCCGCTGGCAATTTCTGGTCGAATTGGATCGCGGGAGGCGGTCACAATTTCAAGGCCGTCAAACGGACCGGTTGTTCCCCTACATCGGCGCCAGGTTGCCGGTGGATTCTGCCCCTCTTGCCAATGGCGAAGTTCGACCGCCGAGAAAAAGCTGCAGGAAAGATCGCCCTTTAAGTCATCGACTTGAAACTCGAAGGATTTCGTGTCGTTCGACCAGTATCGCACGGAGAAGATGAATTGTTGGGGTGAAGGGCCCTGCTCGGCGCGGATTGTGGTGAAAATGGTGCCAGCGTCGCACCATCCAACTTCTGGATCGGGAGCTTTGTAGCACTTTTTCCATTCGGCGTTCTGGGGCGCTGCGCGGAACTTTTGGACAAATGCGGTGAAAGCCCTGAGGGCATCTTGGCTTTCCGAGTCCAGCGCCGGAATATTTCGCGTTGGGTTTTGCGAATTGTTTGTAGTGAAAGGCGTAGGAACAAGATCACCGTTCGGGACGCCACTCCACTCGCCGGACGGCATTACGTTCGCCGATGCCCTCGATTGCCTTGTTTTTCCGTGCGGCGTACTGCATGCCGCAATCAAAAATAGTAAGGCGCAGCCGAATCCAACGGCGACGACAACGAAGGCATTGCGGTTTCCTACCGAGGCGCCAACTGGAGTTGGCTTCGAGGAGTGCATGGGGCGTTGCGAAGTCAGCAATACGGCCAGGCTCGGCCAGTTTTCGATTCCATGACGCAACGTCGGGGCTCTAGAACCATGCCACGAGGAAATCGCCGATACGCCACTGTTCGTGATCCGGAAGCCGGACCAGGAGAATCCCCTCGTGATGTCCAGGCTGGAAACGCCTCACGTCCGAGAAGTCGAGGTCCTGCGTCACGAGGAATCGCGACTCCTTCTGGCTTGCCGACCAAACCTCGTCGTCGGTGAGGCCGCCAAGCCCTTCGTCGAGAGCGGTATCGACGTCGAAGCCGAGGGCAGCCAGGCGCGCTTTCGCGGAGACGGCGATGTTCTCGTCGAGCTTCAGCCTCACGCCACCTTGACCTCGGGAGGCAACGGCGAAGGCGCGGGCAGATCTTCGCTCGCGGACGCCGCCGCAAACGCGATCACCGCCCGCACGTCTTCGCTTCGCCTTGCCATTGACCTCGTCCACCGGAATCTCACGTCGAACGACGTGGTCGCCGTGAGCCCCAAGCCCTAAAGTGAGAGGGCTCGCCAGCTCCTGGACGATCGCACCCTCGTGCGGCAACGTCCCGCCCCCGTTGCGGACGTGCTGGTACCCCAGCCAGTATGCGAGACCCTGCATCGCGTGCTCGAACTCGCGGGGGAGCTTGGCGGAGGGCCGCGGTTGCTTCGGGGTGCGGCTCATGGAGTGCACTCCCCGGCGAGGTGGACGGTGAGTCCGGATGAGCCCACCGGCCACGCGCCAAACGCCCGCCGACCGTCTCGAGTAACGCGCTGCAAACGTGCGGCCCGTTCTCGGCGCTGCTCTCGACCGCACTGTCAAGGGTGCTGATGGGTGCTTGATTTGCCTACGCTCTGAGGAGTTATCCTCCCCGGCCATGGCGCGTGCGTAAACGCGACAATTTGCTCGGCAATCGCAGAGCGATTCCTTCCGGCGGCATCGTCCCGAAGAGACGGTCCTAGTGCATCGAGGCGCCCTCGGCCGAGGTTCGCGAGCGCGCCGAAGAGGCCGGCGGGCTACCGAAGTTTGTCGTGCGCGAGTTCGAGGAATATTTGCGATGCGGCCGCGCGCCCGCTGAGCGCCCGTCGGGCGTGGCCTCCCTCGCGCTAATTCACCGCGCAAGGCACCGGAATGCAGTCGACCACCGCGCCCTTGGCCACGTCGACCGTGGCCTGGAGGCATTCGTTGTTCGCCGCGTTCACCTCCTTGACCCCCCCCACCTTGAGCGTCCCCGTGACATTCATGAAGTCGAGATGGCACCAGTCGATGGGAATATCGGAGCCGCACCCGTCGAAGGCCGCTTGCACATTCACCTCCGAGGCGACGGATGCAATGCCGCCGAGGCCGGTCCACTCCGCCACCTCCACCGCCAGCTTCACGGCCTTCTCGATCTCGGCGTCGGTCGGTGGCGACGATAGGCCCGAGATGCCCACCGAGACGACCTGGCGCGAGCGAGCCCAGTCCAGCACCACGATGTATTTGATCTCCACAAAGCTGGCGGAGCTCGTGTCGATTGCGGAGACGCTCACGCGCTTATCAAGCTCCTCCTCGCTCAACCCCGAGAGCGAGAGCACCTTGGCCCTCCAGGCCGCGAACACCTTCACGGCCACATCGCCCGAAGCGCAGAGCCCACCCGCGCACGAGCCATCGTTGGTGAACGGCGTGCCCGAGCACGGAGCGTACAAGACAGCGGTCGACCCCGCCCCGCCGCCCCCGTCGCCGCTGCTCCCACAACCGAGAGCGACGAAAGCCAGCGTGAACCCTGAGGCTACCCAAGAACGAAGATACCGAACGCGCATCCGGTGTGTGTATGCCGTTTGCGGTCGACGGTCGCTCGGCTTCGACCATCGCGGGAGGGGCGGCCCTTCGACGCTGTTTGGCGACTCGCGAACGCACCTGCGCCTCGCGGCGTCGATTGCTGGGCGGTGGCGCATGCTGCGCTGGTTCCCTACGATAACTTTGCGGTATTATGGGCGTTAAACCCAGATCAACGTCGCCGCCTGATGGCTCGCGGTGCCCGAATCATGCGCCTCGAAAGACCTATGGCCGCAGCTTCGCTTCCGGGTTGTTGCGAGCTTTCACGCTGGCCGCATCATGGATGAGCTGGAGCGAACGCTCGAGCATGGAGCGATTCTCACCGGTGATCGAGGCGTTGTGGTCCACCGGATGGTGCCGATTGGCTTGCGACTTTCCGGTGTCCGTGAGGTTGAGAGCAACACCATTGATGTCCGCGGGGTCGTACCGGTGCTGATCCCGCATCAATACAAACACACTAAGTGTCTCACCGAAATACTGGGCCGTCGGGTCGGAAATTTTCGAACTTTGCGGAACCGAACTTACGAGCACGTTGCTCGCGAGCCCCTTCGTCAGGGCCGCTCCGAGCCCGGGGCGGTCCGCCATTTGACCCACGAGTGCTGCGACCTCGTCCCGACAATCGCGCTAGGATGATGGCATGAGCCAAGCGGCTTCGCTGAGCCCGAGCTTCGACGAACTCTATGCGCAAATCGAGGCGCTGCCGCGAGGAGTCACCGGCGAAATCCTCGAGCCCGGGGTGATCCGCACCATGTCGCGACCTGCGAAACCTCACCGGTGGGCGGCAAAGCGGATCCTGCTCGGTCTCGGCGAAAAGGACATCGGCTCCGGCGGCACTGGCTGGTGGATCGAGGTCGAGACCGAAGTCCGCTTTGGCGAGCGGCTGGCGGTGCCCGATCTATCGGGCTGGCGGGTGGAGCGGGTGCCCGAGCTTCCGAACGAGAACCCGTTGACCGTCATGCCGGACTGGTGCTGCGGGGTGTTGTCGCCCGGCACTGCGCGCGACGACAAGCGCCTCAAGCTGCCGCTGTATGCAGCGAGCGGTGTGCCGTGGATATGGCTCGTCGATCCTGCGCTTCGCCTGCTCGAGATCTACGAGACGATGAAAGGCCGCCCCGCCCTCGCCATGACGCTCGCGGAGGACGAGAAGGCCGCGCCTCCGCCATTCGATATCCCTCTCGAGGTCGGCAGTTGGTGGCTGCCGGCGGTGCCGCCAACAAAGCCTCGCTGAGCGGCCGAATCCGCTGGTTTTTCTCGTTTGCGTTAACGGCCCGCTAGCGGCCCGTGAGCGGCCGCCACCCCAAGCTGAACCAGGGCGACCGCAACTCTCCGAATTCTCTGGAGCGCGACGTGGTCCTCTCGGCGGCACACCGCCTGCCAGGCGGCCAACGTGCAAGTTGCCGAATCGACGACCGCGAAGCGGGGCTCCGGCGCTCAGCGCGCTCCCCAGTCCGTGGTCTCCGCGTCGTCGGCCCACGAGTACGAGCCGCGTACAGCGGACGCCACGGTGTTGCATCGCGTCCTGAGCGGCCATCTGCGCGCGTTCCTCGACTCCATGGCCGAACGAGGCGACGGCGTGCCATGGTTCGTCGAGCGCGAGCTGACCCGCTTCCTCGACTGCGGGATGCTCGACAAGGGCTTCCCCCGGCTCCGTTGTGACGAATGCCAGTTCGAGCGGCTTCTGCCATTCTCTTGCAAGGGTCGCGGTTTCTGCCCCAGGTGCGGGGGTCGCAGGATGGTGGAGCGTTCGGCACATCTGGTGGACGCAGTGCTGCCGCCGGTGCGCGTTCGCCAGTGGGTGCTGAGCTTGCCGCACGCGCTCCGCTATCTGTTCGCCTTCAATCACGAGCTTTGCCGAGGCGCGCTGGCGGTGTTCACGCGAGCGATCATGTCGTTCCAGCGCCGTCGTGCCCGTCGCGCGGGCATCGTCGATGGTCAAACTGGAACCGCGACGGTCATTCAGCGTTTTGCGGCCGGGCTGCGGCTGAACATTCACTTTCATACGCTGCTCTTCGATGGAGTATTTTTCGAGACCAATGACGGCGCGACGCGTTTCTTCGAGCTGCCGCCGCCGAGCAACGATGAGATCGCGAAGCTGGTCGCGACCGTGCGCGAGCGGATTTTTCGTCTCCTACGCCGACGCCGCGTGCTCGATGCCGACGGCTCGACCGACGGCGATGTGGAAGTTCCCAGCTCACCGGGCCTCGCGGTGCTTGCCTCGGCTGCCGTGCGCGGCGTGCAAGCGTTAGGACGGTCCGCGGGTGCGCTCATCCGCCGTATCGGCTCCGATCCGCGTGCCCCCTGGATATCCTCGCGAGCCGACCTTCACGCCCACGTAGAAGGCTTCGATCTGCACGCCGCGGTGTCGATCGCCGCCGCTGACCGCGATGGGCGCGAACGGTTGAGCCGTTACCTGTTGCGGCCGGCAGTGGCGCAGGATCGACTGGAGCTACTGGACGACGGCAACGTGCGGCTGGAGCTGAGGTCCGAGTGGTCCGACGGCACGACCCACCTCGAGTTCGAGCCGAGCGAACTCATCGGACGGCTGGCGTCGCTCGTGCCGAAGCCGCGGACCAATCTGCTCATCTATCATGGCGTGCTCGCCCCTCACGCGACGTGGCGCGCCCGCGTGATCGCTCACGGCTTGCCGTTGGAACCGGGGTCTGTCCA
>CANMZR010000179.1 GCA_947502375.1 Polyangiaceae bacterium | reverse complement strand
AGGCTCACGCGCGTCTCGCGCGTCTTACCCAAGAGGTCCCTATGAAAAGCTTTATCCGTGCTGGTTTTGCCTTTGGTTCCGTCGCTGCCATCGCCGTCGCTTGTGCATCCAACGGTGACCCGGACACTTCAACATCCGTCGCCACGGGGACGACGACGGACACCACGCCTTCGGTCACCACGGGCGTCGGAGGCAGCACGTCGACCTCCAGCATGAACACCTCCGGATCCGGCGGCTCGATGAAGCCGAAGGAGACCGACTGCACCAACGGGATGGACGACGACGGGGACAACTTCACCGACTGCGACGACTTCGACTGCAAAGGCAAACCGGAGTGTCCCGTGGCCACGGAGAACAGCGACGCGCTCTGCAGCGACGCGAAGGACAACGACGGGGACAAGCTCACCGATTGCGCGGATCCATCGTGCCACAACCACCCGGCCGTAACGCTTTGCAAAGAAACCAAGTGCACCGACACGAAGGACGACGACCTCGACGGAAAAATCGACTGCGACGACAAGGACTGCTGGAAAGACGCCGCCTGCGCCACCAAGGTCGAGTCGGGTGACGTCGCGTGCGCGGATGGCAAAGACAACGACGCCGACGGCAAGGTCGATTGCGCTGATTTCAGCTGCCATGACACGAGCGCGAAGTGCATCGAATCGGACTGCGCGGATGACAAGGACAACAACGGTAACGGCTTCACCGATTGCAAGGATTTCGACTGCCAGTACACGGCAGGCAAGTGCCCAACTGCGGAAACGACCGACGCGACCTGCTCGGACGGGATGGACAATGACGGCAATGGGTTCATGGATTGCAAAGACTTCAGCTGCCAGAAGTCCCCGCTGACGACGAAGTGCGAAGGCAACGCTAGCAGCTGCGCCGACGGCATCGACAACGACGGCAACGGCTTCACCGATTGCGCGGATTTCGCGTGCCGCAACTGCATGGGGATGAAACCCTCCTGGGTCGCGACCTGCGCGCCGTGCCCTTGAAAAGCGCGAGCCACGTGCACGCGGCCACCGCCGCACACCGCCTCACGCGAACGGCGTGAGGGGCGAGACGCCGGGTCCCTCCAAAGGGTCCGGCGTTTTCGTTAAAGGAACCGCAGAATCATCGAGCGGCTGTTGCGGCCAGGGAGGCGTCTCCCGGCCGCCGCCCGCGACGCCGAGACGACCACGCGGGCGCTGCTCGCCGCTGCCGAGACTTGCCGGGCGGGAGCCGAGGCTTGCCGGGCGGGAGCCGAGACTTGCCGGGCGGGAGCCGTGAGCGCCTTTGAATTGACAGACGCGCCGCTAGAGCCGGGCACGCTTTCCATGCCGGCGACCCCGGCGCTGTCGACATCGGGGACCGGATCGGACGAGTCAACCGCGGTCGCGGCACGGGGATCGGCGAAATTCCGTGGGTCTGGAAGTCCAGCTTCCAGCGACGGGTTCCAGGCAAGGCCCAGCACCAAACTGCAGCCGAGGGCGAGTCCCACCGCGGCGAGCAGGCACGGCCAAAGAGCGGTCCGCGTTCGGAATTCGGCCCGTTCTGGGGCAGCCATCGCCGTTCGTTCCAAGGCTGGGTGAACCTGAACGGGCCCTGCGACGGCATCGAGCACGAGTCCGCCCGAGGCTCGTTCGGCTCGTTCCGCCGCCGAAGGGGCGCTCGGTTGGCGCGGAACCGGCAGCAGTGGCGGGATCGGCGGAAGGGTCGGTAACGAACCGCGGTGGGCACCGAGCGACCGGTGGGTGGTGGCGTCTTCCTGATCGGACTCCGGGGGGGCCGGATGCACTTTTGCGAGAAAAAACCTTGCACGAACGGCGGGATCGAACACCTGCCCGAGCGGCTCGAGAGCGACGGTGAGCGGTGGGGGCTCCGCGGGACTCCACGTGAGCGACGTCAGCGTCCCGGAGGCATTGCGTTGCCTCGTTGGGGCGCGCGGGCGCGAGCGAGGACGAGGTGGAGCAATTGGAACCATGGCAATCGGCCAGGAGGCCAATGCAGGTGCCATGCCGAAGTGACGAACGATACGAATCGTCAAACATCCAATGGTTTACAGAGGCTATTTGAAGCGGAATGCAAAACAGAAAAACAGGCCAATAGGCCTACATGGATCTTAGGTTAACCATGTTTTTGAGTCCATCCGCGGCTCTCGACGCTCACCCAGTCGGGCACCCAATCGGGCCATTTATCTGGCCACGCTCAGCCGGTTGCGCGGCTTGGCTCGGGCTCAGGAACCAGCGCGTCGAGCACGCCATCCACCAAGCCCATGTGGCTTCGCAGGCTCTCCACCAACGGGGCGACGATCTGGTCTAGACGGGGGTCATGCCGGGCCTTGGCCACCCGCTGCAACTCGCTCAACAGCACCAAAACCCGCAACTGCTCGGTCTGCAGACGGGCTATCACCTCGGCGGAGACGATGGTGGGCTGGCTCATGCGCACCCTCCTCGCATCACGTATGCCAGACTCAAAAAGCCATTAAACGCTGGTTTTTTTCCAAGTCCCTGGGCGCTCGTGCATGGTTTGCACCGCGCCTTGCAACCCGTGCACGGCCTTCTCTGCGGGCCACCTCATCCGGCGGCACGCAACAAACGGCCGGACGCCCTCGGCGTTCGCGTGCCACCCGGCGCCTGGCCTTGGCGACAGAAATCCCCTCCCCACCGGACGCCGGCACTGCTAGTTCGGTACGGAGGTATCGAAGTGAATAAAGTACGGACAGTTGGTTTGCTCTCCCTCACCGCCCTCGGACTTTTCGCCATCGGCTGCGACAAGAAACCTGTCCCTCTCCCGGTGAGCTCAACGGCCGCTCCGATTGCTGCGGCCTCCGCCGCTCCGAGCGCTGCGCCCTCCGCTGCCCCGGCATCGAGTGCAAAGCCTGCCGGCTCCGCGGACGCCGACGACGACGACGACGACGACGGCGACGAATGAGGAACAGCCTCGTGGGCACGCTTTCGTGAGCGCGGCCTTGCTCGGGGGGTTTGCCGCGGTCCTCTTCGGATTGGGCGTCGTCGAGTCGCTCGTGCATCGGCGGCGCATTCGTGCCATTCCCATCCGGATCCACGTCGCGGGTACCCGAGGCAAGTCGAGCGTCACACGGCTCGTCGCAGGCGGGCTCCGGCAAAGCGGCATCCGAACGGTGGCAAAGACCACCGGCTCGCTTCCCTGCTTCATCTCCACCGATGGGCGCGACACCCTCATCGTGCGGGCGGGCCCACCCAACGTCATCGAACAGAAGCGCATGGTGGCCGCCGCGCGCGACCATGGGGCGGATGGGCTCGTGCTCGAGTGCATGGCGCTGCAGCCGGAACTTCATTGGCTGTGCGAATCGAAGCTCATCCGGGCAACCCACGCGGTGATAACGAACGCCCGAGCCGATCACCTCGAGGTGATGGGCCCAACCGAGGCGGACGTCGCGCGCTGCCTCGCGGGAATGGTCCCGGTGGGCGGCGTCCTCGTCACTGGCGAAATCCAGCATCTCGCCATTCTGGAGGCGGCATGCGCCGACCGAAAAACGAAGCTGCTCCGAGTAAGCGAGCACGACCAACTCGCCGTCACGGACGCTGAGCTCGCAGGCTTTGAGCACGTGGAACACCGAGAAAACGTGGCGATTGCTCTCAAATTGTTGGCCGAATTGGGGGTCGCCCGCGACGTTGCTCTCGAAGGGATGTGGGCCGCCGACCCCGATCCCGGCGCGCTCACCGAGCACGAGCTATCCTTCTTCGGACGCCGCATCGTCTTTGTGAACGCCTTCGCAGCCAACGATCCGGACTCGACGGCCCGGGTGTTCAAACTGGCCCGCCAACGCCACCCCGAATTCGAGCGTGTTCTTGCAGTCTTCAACCTGCGCGAGGACCGACCCCTTCGCACGTGTCAGCTCGCCCGAAACACCGACTTCTGGCACGACGCCGAACACGTCATCTTGCTCGGAGGCGGGGCGCACCTTTTCGCGCGAGAAGCCCGCCTATCCGGCGTGAACTCGGAGCGCTTCCTCATCGTTGACGACCCGACCATCGACGGAATGTTCGAGAGCATCATCGCGCTCTGTAGCCGCGAAACCATGGTCATCGGCATGGGCAACATCGGCGGCCCAGGACACGACCTCGTGCGCATGTTCAAAAACCGACGGACCCTCTTACCCGAACCTGTGCCACCGAAGGCGAGGCTCGGTTGACCCAGCCTGTTGCGGTATCGGTGGGCATCGGCCTCGTGCTTGGAGTGGTGGGTACGGAATGGCTCGGGCTAGCGGCTACTGGGCTGGTCGTTCCAGGCTACCTGGCGCTGCACCTGCACCATCCGAAGGCCCTCGCGGCGACCCTTGCGCTCGCGTTCGTCACACTCGGTATCGTGCGCCTGCTCGCCCACGCCCTTATTTTACATGGTCGGAGGCTCGCGGGAGCCATGCTCGTTGTCGGCTATCTCCTTGGCCTACTCACGACGGAATGGTCGAGCCTCTGGGGCGCCCAAGCCGAGCAAGCGACCATCGGCATGGTCATTCCGGGTCTCATCGCACTTGGAATGGATAAGCACGGGCTCGCCGAAACGTTGAGCGCACTGACGCTCATCGCGGTGCTCGTAAGACTCGTGTTGCTGCTCGCTGGCGTGGAGCTTCCGTCGTGAAGTCACTCTATTGGCAGCCGCGCCGTCACTCGCGGCCCATGCTCGCGCTGCTGGCGTTCGTCGCTGCAGCCGCCTGGCTTTGGGTGGAGCGCTATCCTGTCAACCGACAGGAACCCTACTTTGCCGAAAAAGTGAAGGCCTCCGAGCTCGCACGGCATGCCTTTGAGATCCTCAAAGACGAGCGAAAAAAGCGCAATGAACCCGTGGATCCTAGCGTTGACCCAAGCGGCTCTGGGCTGATGGGACGCCTGGTAACGTCGATTACGACAGGCACTGGCATCGCCTCGGCAAAGCAAACCAGCATCAACCCGAACTTCGCCGCCGTGGTGTTGCTCCTCTTGAAGCGCGCAGGCGTTCAGCCAGGTCACGCCGTGGCCGTTGGGCTCTCGGGCTCCTTTCCAGCCTTGAACGTAGCGACGCTGGCGGCGATTCAGACCTTGGGTGCGCATTCGGTCACCATTTCGAGCGTTGGCTCATCGCAGTGGGGCGCAAACCTTCCGAACTTGACCTGGCTCGACATGGAAAACGCACTCGTCTCGCGTGGGGTCTTCGAGCACCGCAGCGTCGCTGTGTCAGCCGGCGGCATCGACGATCGGGCGCTCGGCCTCGAAGGCGATGGGAAGCTGGCCATCGACGAAGCCATCGCGCGGAGCGGCCTGCCCCTCCTGGCTCCCAACGATCTCGCAGACAGCATCGAAAAAAGGATGCTCCTCTACCGCGCAGGCGCTGGCGACCGACCGCTCCGCGCGTTCGTGAACGTGGGTGGTGGAACGAGCAGCGTAGGCACTCGCATCGGCAAGGAGTTGTTCACCCCGGGGCTCAATCGAACCTTGCCGCGTGGCGCGCCGCCCGACTCGGTGATGGCTCGCTTCCTCGCCGACGGCATTCCTGTGATTCACCTTAGCCGCATTGAGCTGCTCGCCCGAGAGCACGGTTTGCCATCGCGTCCCACGACGCTGCCGATCGTGGGTAAAGGGCCCATTTTCGTTCGCGCCGCGCCGAGTCGCGAGCTCGCCGCCGGAGCCATCGTCCTCATCCTTGGGCTCGCCTTCGGGCTCCTGCGACGGGCCGCCTGACTCATGGGCGCCGTGGCTCGATACCCGCGTGTTTCTCTATCGCGCGTGTGAGTTCGAGCCGGTCGAACAAGCGCTCGACATAATCGAGACGGTCCGTCTCGACGACCAAACTCGGCGAGCTAGCGTAACGAGCAAACCAATCTTCATAGAGACGCTCGAGCGAACTTAGATAGGCTTTCGGAACCGCTTTTTCAAAGACGCGTCCGCGCTTCTTGATGCGCTTCACCAGCGCCGGAAGCGGGCATCGCAAGTAGATCATCAAGTCCGGCGGTCGCAACTCCGCACGCAGCGTCTGGTACATGTTGCAGTAACTCGTCCAGTCGCGGTCATCGATGAAGCCAGCACCGTGAAGATGGGCGGCAAATATCTCCGCATCTTCGTAAATCGTTCGGTCTTGAACGATGGGTTGCGCCCGGCCGTCGAGACCGAGCACGCGCTGATCGATGGTTCGATGAATCTGAAAGCGCTGAATCAGAAACCACAACTGCGAGCTGTACGCCCAGCGGGGCATGTCGCCGTAGAAGTCCACGAGATAGGGGTTTTCATCATGTGGCTCGAAAAATGGCACCATGTCGAACTGCTGGTGCAGCCACTCGACGAGGCTCGATTTTCCCGCCCCCATGTTTCCCGCAACCGCAATCACCCTGGGAGCTCGCTCTCGTCGCGTCAGCATGCAACCGGCATTCTCACGCGAGACTCGCGTCCATCGCAACCACCGAAGCGCCCGCGCGCGTCCAAACTGCCAACCATCCTCGCCGGGTGGTATAGGCCGGAGCGAAACATGAGGACGGACTTCGACGCAGAGCAAGGCCAAGAAGGCCTGGAAGACCACTACGAACAGTGGTTCGCCCACATCGCTACGGATTTTCGCGCCACGAGCCTCAATCGACTGGTCCTCGGGCTGGTTCCTGAGGGGCGCGTGCTCGATATCGGCTGCGGCAGCGGCGCCTTGTCCGCGGAGCTTTTGCGCGCGGGCCGGCGGCTCGTCTCCCAAGACGTGTCGCCAAGAATGGTCCTCATGGCGAAAAAACACCTCGAACGTCAAGGCCTCGACGCGAGCCAAGTGCGGCTTGGAACGATCGAATCGATCACCGAGCGGGGAGCCTTCGACGGGATCGTCGCACTCGACGTCATCGAGCACATCGACGACGACCTGCAGGCGGTCGTCCGGCTCCGAGATGCGCTCACACCCACCGGAAGGCTCGTCCTCTCGGTGCCGGCCCTCTCATGGCTCTACGGCCCGAAGGACGTGGCCGTCGGGCATTTTCGTCGTTACAGCCGGGATGCCCTCACCGCTCTGCTCTCCCGCGCGGGCTTCGAGGTCGAGACGTGCCGCTACTGGAACGCCCTCGGGATCCTGCCCGTCTGGGTTGCAAATCTGCGCGGAAAACGTCTCGACGAGAGCCTCCGTTATTCGAATTCGCCAATAAAACGTGCGCTGAATGCCGCTCTTGGCGCATGGTTCACCTACATCGAAAACCCGCTCCCAGCGCCGCTCGGCATGACGCTGCTCGTCCGCGCGAGGCCCAGGTGAAGATTCTCGTGACAGGCATCGCCGGCTTCATCGGCTCGCAGCTCGCGAAGCGCCTCGTCGAACGCGGCGACACGGTCGTGGGCCTCGACAACTTCGACGGGTTCTACCATCGGGCGACGAAGGAGCGAAACCTCGCGGAGCTGCGTCCTCATATCGAATTCATCGAGGGCGACATCACAGACCGACCCACCCTCGACCGAATCCTCGCCGGGAAACAGTTCGACTGTGCGGTCCATCTTGCCGCGCTTGCCGGCGTCCGTCCGAGCATCCGCGCACCGTGGCGCTATAGCCACGTCAACGTCGTCGGAACGGCCCATGTTGCAGAGGCGCTGGTGGCTCACGGCGTCGAGCGTCTCATCTTCGCCTCCAGCTCATCGGTTTACGGGAACAACACCCTCGTGCCCTACCAGGAAGCCCACCGAGTCGATGAGCCGGCAAGTCCCTACGCCGCTACCAAGCGTGCCGGGGAGCTCTTACTCGACACCTTTTTTCGATTGCATGGTCTGTCGAGCACGGCCCTTCGGTTTTTCACCGTCTACGGCCCACGGCAGCGACCGGAAATGGCCATCCACAGCTTCGCACGGAGCCTTGAACTCGGCCAGCCGCTCACCCTCTACGGTGACGGGGCCTCAAGCCGTGACTACACATTCATCGACGACATCATCGATGGAATCGTCGGAGCCATCGAGCGTGCACCGCGAGGTTTCCGCATCTACAACCTCGGCGGCACGAACCCTGTCCGCCTGGACGAACTCGTGAAACAACTCGGCATTGCATTCGACAAAGAACCCGTCATTTTTCGAGAAGCACAAGCGCCTGGCGACATGCTCCAAACCTGGGCGGACATTTCGCGAGCCCGCGACGAGCTCGGCTACGCTCCAAAAGTTTTGCTTCCCGAAGGGCTTCGTCACTTCCAACAGTGGCTGCGTGGAAACATCCCCTGGTAGCACCTGAAAAAGCATTTCAGGTCGAACTGTTTTATTGCAAGCACTCCAGAGCCCGGGTATCGGGTGACCATGGTTTTAAAAGTCTCAAACACACTCCGTTTTAGTGTGCTCGCGTGCGCCGTATTCGGCAGCGCTTGCAAGAGCGAGCCCGTAGCGACCACCAGCGGTTCCGGTGCGCCGTCCGGCCAAGCGACGGCTGCTGCGGCGCCGGGTGACCTCGTCGTCGGCAGCGAAATCGTGGTGGTCCGGTCGGCCAACAGCTTTACCGGCGGCACCGCAACGGCGATTGCAGGAACCAAGGTCATGTACGACTACGGCGAACCCGACGCGACCACCAAAAAACGCCAAACTTCATCGGCGGATAAAGCCCAGGCATTCGTTCTGGGCGCGGCACCAAAAACTCCCGTGAAAGTCGGCGACTTTGTCATTGCGAAGTCCACCTCCGGTTCCTGGTTCGGCTGCGAAGTGAAGACAGCCGAAGCAAGCATTCTCGGCTGCGAGGATTCGTACGGCAAAATCAACAACACCGACCCGAAGAGCGTCGTCGCTCCCGACGGCGTGACGAGCGCCAACATCAAACAAGCGTTGACGTCGGCCACGAAGGAACGCGTCTTTGACGCCGCCGCCGCCGCCGCTGGTAAGCCTGCCGCGCCGAAGGGCTGGACACCGAAAGCGGCCGACATGGTCGCCGTCGAGTGGATGACCAACAAGTGGCATGCGGCCTCCGTCGTCAGCGTCGATGGCGCCAATGTCACCATCAAGTGGGACAACGGAGTTTGGAAGAACGACGTGAAATCCCTAGCCGCAATCGTGCCAGCGCCGAAGGTCGCTCTTGCCGTGAACGCGGGCCAGTTCGTCCTCGTGCATGTCGGAAACGAGTGGACGGCCCACAAGGTCGTTAGCGCCACGAAGACGACCGCGGAGGTCGTTGACAAGAATGACAAGCAAACCACCGTCAAACTTGCGGATGTTTTGTTGGTCGGCGGCTGACCGTTCCGCACGGCGGGCATAAAGCCGACGCGCGTACCCGTAGACGACGCTCACTCCTTTCAAGGGGTGGGCGTTTTTCGTTTCATGGGTGGGCCTTCCCGCCCATAGGCGGATAAGAGGACCTGCTGTCCGATGAGCACAAACCAAGGAACGAAATTCAGAAAGACGGCACCGCGGGACTGAGGTGTGGACAGATCGACCTCGTGCACCGATACCGCGCGTCCGAGTTCGGGACTCACGCCACGGGCCATCAGCCGCAAAGAGCCG
>CANMZR010000178.1 GCA_947502375.1 Polyangiaceae bacterium | reverse complement strand
CTGCCCTTCCCCAGCGGCTCCCAGCACCGCCAGAGCACACGCCGTCGCTCGCAAGGCAAGCGCCTCGCGCCACGCGCTCTCAGCCGTCGGTGCAACCGCAGGCTCGTCTTCAACAGCCTCGTGGGCGGCGCCCAACCACAGGCACCCGTTGAGCGCCTTGGCCCCCCGCCGAGCCAGCGGCGTATCCAGGCGGCGACCTCGCAACGCCCCCAGCATGGCCCAGCGCAAAAAGCGGCGTAAATACGGCTCGATTGGCGAAGCCGCGGGGTTGTAGCCGCGAATCAACCCAACGAGCGCTTCGTTGCCGATCGACTCGAGGTCCGAGCATGGCACGTGGTGGCCGAGCTGCCGCGCGAGTCGGGCTGCGACTTCGCCCACGAGCACTCGACCGATGCGCGCGTAGTCGTCCTCGCCGGCCAGCCGGACGAGCGGGCCCTTGGCTGGCGCGGTTTCATCCCCGTTTCGGCGCATAGCCTTTGTTTGATTCGAAAGCGCTTCGGGGCGACTCAAGGAGATTGACTCGGGGGCCCGCAAACCCGAGAGGTCTCTCGAAAAGTTATTCGTCACGGCAGTCGGACGCAAGCTCAATTGAGCGTGCGTTCGCGCAAGAGGGAAGCCGGTTCGAAGCCAGCACGGCCCCCGCCACTGTATCCGAGGACAAAAGCGCGACGAAGCCACTGAGTTCACGCCCATCGAGGCGCGACTCGGGAAGGCGGCGCTGGAGGATGATTCGGAAGTCAGGAAACCTGCTGCCGTGGCCGTTACACCGAGTCTTCGGAGGGAAGACGTGAGGTTGCGCGCGGTGCGTGTCTTCGTTCCCCTTCTGCCGGCTCAACCCCTCGGCGCGGGTGGCGCTAGCGGAGTCTCTGATGCAACCGTGTATTCGTTCGTTCGTGGTTTTTTCCCTCTCGACGTCCCTTGCCGTCGCTGGCCTCTCGAGCACCCTTGGCGGCTGCGGGAGCGATGCTGAGCCCCCCGCTGCGCAGACGACGTCGAGCGCCGGTGGTGGCGTCGGTGGCAGTGGTGGTGGCAATGGTGGTGGCAATGGTGGTGGCAATGGTGGTGGCGGTGGTGGCGGTGGCGTCGGTGGTGGCGTCGGTGGCGGTGCTCCCATCGAGCCGTGCCTCGACTCCGGCAAGTACGAAGACGCCTTTGAGTTGACCGAGCCGGGGCTCTGCGTCGTCGCGCGTTACGAGGCTCCGTTCATCGTTGGCTTCGACGAAAATTACGTCGAGCTCGCCCCGACCTGGGGACGCCACGGCGGACCGCTCACCCTCAAGCAAACGGGCACGGCATTCACGCTAGCGCGCTGGAAACTCCCGCCGGGAGCCGAGGGCAACCTGGCACTCGACGGCACGCCGGCACCCATCGAGAGCGCCATCTCGCCGATGAATGCGCCCGCAAGTCTGTTTCTCAACGCCTCGGCAACCGACCTGCCGTTTGGTGACTGGACGCTCGTTGGTTGGTCCGAATTTGGGACCCCGAAAGGGGAAGCGCTCCTCGTCGGTCCAAAGGGTATCGAACAGCGACTCAGCACCGCTGGCCTGTATGCGGTGGCAGGCCTCCACACACAAGGCCGAGCGCGAATTCTTTCCGCCAGCCTCTCGGGGCTCGGACAACCAGGTTCGACGGTAGGGCTCTACGCGAGCGACTTCTGCCCGGCCGGTCCAACGTTCGGCGCGTGCGGCGCGAACTCGGGCTCCGTCAAAAACGGCCTCGTGACGAAAGCCGGCGACGCAAGCGGCCCGGTCACGGTCGACCATGCAGGCCACGCGTTCGCGGTTTTCCCTTCGCTCGCGAGCGATGAACAGACCATCATGGGGTACGCCGCCGAGACCATCGCACCCGGAGCGGCCACGCCGGTTGCGACCGTTCTTGCCACGCTCGCGGGTAGCGGGACGTCCCTTGCCGCGCTCGCTCCATCCGCAAACGAAGCCGGCTTCGCGTTCTTCCAACCGGCGCAGACCTTTGTGCCGGGGAATGTCCTCATCCAGCGCTACGAAGTCGTTCAGAAGGGTAAGGCTCTCGCTCCAAAAGGTGCCCCGAGCAACGCCATCGTACCGAAGGCGCCCGGCTCGGACGTGCGTTTGATGGTGGACGACAAGGGCCGCCTCTGGGCTTCCTTGCGAGTCGATCCGAAGCAGTCGAAGAGTTCTTTCTTTGTCATCGACCGGCGGTCCTTGCACTGAACGCGCGCGCTCGTACGATCCAGCTTTTATCCGGAAAAGCGGGTGAAGGTGGCGCGATGGTGAGGCGACGCGCTATGGTTTAAGTCTAAATGCGCTTATTCTTTGCCGTGGGGTTGGCCGCCTCTGTATCGGCCTCGCTGCTCGCCGCTTGTGGCGAGCCACCATCGACTGCTAGTCCTGAAATCCTTCACGGAGTTTCCGGGGTGAGCGCGAGCATTGCGTTCACGTTGAAGGGGCCGGTCAAGCTGGAGCCGGGGCAACTCCTGTCGCTCACGGTGGTGACCACGCCGCCGGCCGACTACGAGGTGAACTTTCGGCTGATCGGTGAGTCGCTCGACGCATCGCTGAGCCTTGCGCGCGGGGTGGCCGACGCAAAAGGAGCGGTGAACTTCGCGCTGCGCGCTCCAACGCAGGCGACCACGTTCGCGGTGCGGGCAAGCATCAAAGACGGTCCGAGCGCCGACCTCTTGATTTTGGTCAGCGAACAAGGATTCAGCACCTTGCACGTCATCCCACACTACGAAGGTGGGCGGGCGGTCGATTCATGGGTGGCACACGCTGCCCCCGGCGTCACCTGCGCGAGCCTCGCCGACACCCTCCCTGACGACCCCGAAGGCGCGCTCGGTGTCGTCGGCACCCCGGAAAAGCCGCTGTTTCTGACCGATGCCCCGGTCGGGCCGTACTTCGCGGTCGTCGTTCGCGCAGGTCGCTTCGCCTGGGGTTGCAGCGATCTCACGGACCTCACGCCCGGGACGATCCGCGAGGTCGAAGTGCATGTCATCAACAAGCCGCTCGACACGACGGTCAACACACTCGGCCTCGTGCTCGAGCTCACCCCGGAACCGTCAGGCTGGGCAAAGCTCCTCGACGAGCCACGCGCGGCGATGACGCAGACCTTCACGAGCCTCGGCAGCGAACCGCAGACCTTGCTCGCGGCGATGCTCTCGAACTCACCCGCGCTCAAGTCGTTCGCGGAGAACCACGGATGGCTCGCGGCGCTTGAAGCACGTTACGCACTCGCACCCACCTCGCCGGCCGAATGGCTTGCCGCTTGGCAAGCGATGACGGTGGAGGAGCCACCGCAAATTCGCGGCAACCTCCACAGCCTCGACGACGCTCACGCCCTCTTTTCACTCGAAGCCATTGGCGCGTTGGGCAGCGGCTCAACGGGTGCGCCGACGGACTACCTGATGACCCTTGGAGTCGCGCCGAACGACGTGCTCCAGCTCGGTGGTGAACTTTTCTTGCTGCCCTCGCGCTACGTGGGGGCGGTCCTGGAACAAGCCGTGCTGCCAGGCTCTTCCGACGGTGGTGCGGTGCCGCAACACCTAGCGACGCTCGTCGGCTGCAGCGAACTCGGCTTCACGGTGGCGCCCGATTGCAACGCCGATTGCGTGGCCGCGCTGTGCGCGACAGGTCTCAAGAACTTGTGGAACGAGGCCCTCGACGTCTCGGCGAGCGCGAACAAGGCGGCCAGCTTACCGCTCAAAGCCTCGGGCAAAGCCAGCTTCGACGACGATGCGGCGTTGACTGGTTTCAACGGCAGCTGGCTTGGCCAGGTCCAATGCGGCGTGGACACCATCAAAGTGAGCGGCG
This sequence comes from Polyangiaceae bacterium, assembly GCA_947502375.1. GTDB lineage: Bacteria > Myxococcota_A > Polyangia > Polyangiales > Polyangiaceae > SYFR01. Next base: position 5,681 of record CANMZR010000178.1, on the reverse strand, counting down.
ATGCGAAGGCCATCGTCGCCGTGCCGGTACCGCCAAAGTGACTGCGTAAGAGCTGACAGCGAGCAGCCAATGGCCTATTCAATGGTCATGAGTCGCGTCATCGTTGGGGTTGCGTCTGCGTTCGTCGTCCAGGCCCTCACGGCGGCGGGGTGCTCACCCGCCGATTCGTCGAGCGGCACGGGCGGCGCTCCTCCGACCATCCCCCGCGGTGAGGTGTGCCTGCCGCCGGCGCCCTCCTTCGTCAACGTGCACTTCGAGCCGAATTTCGTCGTGCTGGCGCCTGGGCACAAGCGCACGGTGCGAGTCGTGGTCGATCCGGATTTCTGCGACCCGCAGACGGTCACCTTCGCCACCAGCGCTCCGAGTGTGATGGCAGCTCCGAGTGACCAATCGGTTCGCTACGGGCAGCCGAGCTTCGAGCTCGACATCGTCGGCGGTTCCAAAGGCGATTCCACAATCACGGCGACCCTTCCACGCGGCGACGGAACCGCTGCAACGACCACCCTCGCACTGCAAGTGGCCGAAGCGACGGCACTCACGTGCACGGCGGCCGACGATGCGGCCCCGACGCTGCTCAAGGCGGGAACGGTGGCCAAACTACCGGGCAGCGTCAGCGGCAAGGGTGCGCTCGCACATGCAGCTATTTACCTGTCAAAAGGTGCGGACGCTCCGAACTCAGGCGGCTTTCGCTGGAGCGTCGCCCCATTCGAAACGACGATCGCGTGTGGCACCGACAGCGTCCCGACCGGGCACATCTCGCTCGGGCCCCCGGTGACCTTCGGCCCCGCCGCAAAAACCTTTCCACGGGACATGGTGCTGGAGGTGCCCATCAACCCGGCGCTCATCCCCGAGTCCGCGCACTGGCGGCACGTGAAGGTCGCTTACAGTGGCCCCAAGTTCAAAGCACCGCGCGTCATCGCCGTCACCAATCCGAGGCCCTACCGCAAAGACGACGGTAGTTGGGTCTACCGCTTCGAGGTGCCGCGCCTCGGCACCTATCAGGTCGTGGTCGAGACGCGCGAAGGACCGAAGACGAGGAGCCGTCGGCTCACTCATCGCGCCGTCATCGGGGTCTCCATGGGCGGCGCAGGCACCGCGCAATTCGGCCTGCGGCATCACAACTTATTCGATGTGATCGCCCCGCTCGGGGGTCCGGTCGATTGGACTTGGCTGGCCGATCATCTGGCGGAGAATCACGTCGGGGGCTTCCGTCCGATCCAAGCCGGCACGAAGTTGAAAGACATCCCACTAGCGACGCTGCCCTGCAAAACGAACGCAGACTGCCTGGCCGACGAGCAGTGCATGGGCGTCCTTGCCGAGCCGGTGACCGACGGACGTTGCCGCTTCATGCCGGTTGCCGACGAACCTTACGAACACAGCTCTTCGTTCAACACCTGGTGGGCCGAGTTTCCTCGAACGGGCAACGGTGGGAATTTCGATCGCAACGAGTACATCCAGATTTTTCGCGATCTCGCGTTGATGTTTGGCAATCCGAACGGCTACAACCCGGCGCAGCTCAACCTGCCCGCGGGCGTCGATCCGAAGCACCAGAGTCAGGTGGGTGACCACGACGGCAATGCGTGCAGCATCTACGTCGATCCACTCGAGGACGATCCGAACCAAGCGACCCAAGAGGAACGCTGGGCCACCTGCGCCAAGGAGCGTTGCAAGTACACTCAGACGTTCAGCAACTACTACGACGACGAGTTCAACCCCGACGGGAGCTTCCCGGTCATCACCTTCTGCGACGGGGCCAACCAGGACGAAAAGCTCTCGCCCTGGGCGAACACGTGGCGCGATGAGGGAAACAACCAACCGATGGAGGTTGCGCTCGCGGTTGACTACAATGGCAACGGCAAGCGCGATGAGCTGGAGCCCGTGATTCGTGCCGGGCGCGAAGCCTTCGATGACGTCGGAACCGACGGCAAAGCGAGCAAAGACGAGGCCGGCTTTGGCCCGAACAACCTCGACCCCGCTGGCGACGACTACGATCCGCAATACAATCCCACGGGACTGGAAGCGAACCACCGTTACGAATTAGGCGAGCCATGGAAGGACTTCGGCCTCGACGGCGTCGCTGGAACCAAGTCCAGTCCATACGATTTCGGCGAGGGCGACGGCACCTTCACGGCGGCTCCCGGATTGCAGCGCATGTGGGATTACGATCCCCACTCGATTGTTGCCGGCTGGCCGAATGCGGCTCCTGTCCCGCTCGACGACGCCGCACTCGCGCGCATTGATTTCTGGACGGACGGCGGAACGAGAGACTTGTTCAACTTCGCGGTGGCGGGCCGAAATATCACCGGTGCGTTCCTCGGACGAGGCCGCGCGACCGCCTTCTACAGCGATTTCAACGTGCCGCTCGGACTCGATCCGGCGACGCCCAACGGCTACAACCCCGCGCAGGTTTTCTACGACGAAATGCCCGGCGCCGTGTTCATGCGCTACGGCCACGACGAGCCTTCCGAGAAGAATATCGAGGATGGCTCAGGTCAACACGTCGGCACCGCAAACGAAGTAACCGCTCGGCTTCAGTCGGCGCTCTACTTCATTGGCTCGCGCTGGCCGGACGCACCCAAAGCACTTTCACCGAGCAGCGGGGACGAGCCTGCGGAAGGGATCGACCCATGCCAGGTGGTCGGGAACTGCAACTTCACCTTCACCGCGAGTGACGGTCGAACCGGCCCGGTCGCGGTTTCGCTGCCGCCCGGCTACGCTCACAAGGAACTGAATACCGCGCGCTACCCTGTCATTTATATGCTCCACGGCTACGGCATGAAGCCGGAGGACCTGCAGGCGGCGATCGTGTTTTTGAAAAACTGGATGAACGGCAGCACCGATTCGCAATACCGCCGACTCAAAAAAGCGATCCTCGTTTACGTCGATGGCCGTTGCCGCGCACCGATGGGCAAGGACGGCCAAGCGAAGGCCGAGTGCATTCGCGGTTCGTTCTTCACCGACAGCATTCGCCCCGATGGTCCGCAGATGGATCGTTGGTGGCTCGAGTTGATGGACGAAGTCGATCAGCGGTTTCGCACGATGGGTGAGTCGGTCGTCGAGGTTCCAAACTAAGGGCTAGTTCAGCTTTTAGGCAGCGCGGAGCCACGCCCTTCATTCAGGGACTGAGGGGGCGTAACAATCGAAACCCAACCGCTCGCCGCTCGCATCATCGCGCACTGTGAGTGGGATCGGGAGCCGGCCTACGGGTGGCTTCCAGGCGGCGTCTGCCCGCGAAGCAACGCCTCTCGGGGCACGCGCGGCGACGGCCTCGATGCAGCTGCCTCGTGAGTCGAGGCGGAGCCGGTACTCGAAGGCGTCGAGATACGCGTCCATTCCATGGAATTTCACGCTGGTTGGAGCGGCGATTGGGAGCTCGATGAGCCAACCGTTTTCACCCGACTCGCAACGCCGTAGCGCGTGGCCTTCCGAACGAAGGTCGATGGGCGACGGGGTCTCGAGCTTTCCAGATTCGAAGTCGAAGGGGTAGACCAGCCAATCCACGTTCGCGGTGCGATCCAGTTCATCGTGGATCAACGGCAGCAAGAGACCGAGCCCAGAGCCATCGAAACGGCGCGTCAGCCGCGGCTCGGTGAGCGGTCCACTTCGAAAAGCCTTGATGCGTGGAAACCGAGCGAGCCTCGTGACGCCTTCGGAGCTAACGCGCCACAATTCCACACCGTCGGCGACTCCGCGATCGATGAGGTAGTACCAGTGACCCGCGACTCGAACTGCGCCCAATTCGGATGGTTGGCGCGTCTCGGCGGCCCGCTTTAGCAACGTGGGTGCAGCACCCGCGGGCGCCGAGATGAACGCGCATTGGGCCATGTTCGCTCCGCATACGCTCATGAGTGCAGCTTCACCGGCGGGATCACGCAGGACTTGCCACCGCAACCATTGTGGGTGCTCCAAGTCCCCGAGTTGCTCGACCGCCGCCTCGAGCTCGGACCACGGAGCTCGCGCACGCGCGGTCGAGCGCACCCAATCCTCCGACGCGAAGCGGTCATCGAAACGCGCCTGCCATTGTCCTGTCATGGACCAAGGCCCGGCCTTCGGTCCCCAGGCGTAAACGACACCGCGTGGAGCGGCGCTGGAAGAGGCGTAAGTGTCTCCGCGCGCCGTACCCGACTCACCGGCAGCGAGCTCCGGCGGTGGGACCTCGTGAAAGCCTGCCCAAGCTTTGGGGAGCGCATCGAGCGAGCCTCGCGACGGACCTGTTGAGTTTGGGTTTTTGCTCGGTGGAACTCGGGCAGACTTCGGCGAACGAAGGTGGCACTCCAGCTCGAGCGATGGCCTTACGTCGAGCGAGCCCCCCCGGGACGGCACGGTTGGCGCGGGGACGAACGCGTCGCTCTCGGACGCCGAGCCGAGCCATCCCACGCGAACCCAGCCGCCGAGGGAGCAGCCCGCGGGAGAACAGCCACGGGTGCGATTCTCCGGTGCGTCGGGCAGTTTCGGCACGGCGATTTGCGTCCAGTGCTTGCCTCCGTCCACGGTCTCCATGCCGACCTCGGAAGACAGCCCAAACGCCAAAGGACCGGAAAAAATCAGCCCGCCGCCGAGCTCGTAGAGGCTCCCGAAGGAAAGTTTACCATCCAAACTGAGTTCGATTCCGACCGCCTTGCCGCCAGCTTCGACCCACGCTCCAAGCGCACCCGAGTCCGTCTCCCACATGCCGTCCAACCACAGACCCTGGCGCACGATGTTGGCGAGCTCGGTGGGCTCCTCAGGCAGCGCAATCGGTACGCTTACGACCTTGGTGCCGCGGACCAACATGAGTGCCGGTGAGGCCCCTGGGCGTGGCGGCGCGACCACCGCCGCACGGCCATCGCGGAGCGCGAGCACACGCTCCAAACCGGACTCGCCCTGGACTTGGAGTTCTCGTTCAGCGCCGCGGCCATCCAGGAGACAATAACGCCGAGACTCGACGAGCGGCGCCGCGGGCTTCGATTCGGAACCTCCACGGGCGACGGCTTTCTTTGTCGATAACGGCCCTTTCGCTGACGGGAGAGCGACGGGCAGAACGACCGCGCGTGGCGGTGACGACTCGTTTCCGCAAGCCCCGCGAACGACCAGTTGCCCATTGCCGCTCGACGCAACGAACCGCGGCTCGTCGAAGCGCCGCAGCGCGTGCAAGCTAAAAGGCGGAAGAAACCGTAAAATCGAGGTGGGACCGCCGCTCGTTCCGCACACGAAACCGAGACCATCACCGACGCGAACACCCTGGCATTCCGCTATCGCATCCGAGAACGCATTCTCGCCGAGCGCCACGATTCGGCCAGTCGGAACGGCGACGCGAGCCAGCCGTCCGTGGTGAGCGACGAGCACGGTTGTGGGCGAGTCGGGAACCCCGCGCTCCACGGCGAGCCGCAGCGGATTCGACCCAAGGGGGCCGAGCGACGCCTTCGAGACGCCGTCGTCATCGAGCACGATGTCGTCGTCGCCCAAGGCTCGTTCCTGTTGTGCGACGCCTTGCGGCGTGATGCGCACGTGGCCGTCCTCGGTGAAGAGCACCGGATCGCCCTGCTCGACCACGAGCGCTCGCAAATGAGGCGTGTTTGGAACGGGATGCCAGCTCTGACCGGCGTCAAAAGTCGCGAGTGGCCCACGCAAGTCCGTATCGACGACGCCGCGCCAACCATCCGCAAAGGCCATCCACCCAAGGTCGCACGAGAGGGGTAACG
>CANMZR010000177.1 GCA_947502375.1 Polyangiaceae bacterium | reverse complement strand
TATTTTCGCTCATGGCCAGGTTCTCAACGCCCGAGCAACACGGTTCGCCAAGTTAGGGACACGCGAGCTCGGCCTGGAGAGCTTAGACCAAGCTAGGCCAAAGTGGCGTCAGGCTCGTGCTTCGCCTTGCGCTCTCTTGGTCAGACGCGTGAAACGCTTTCGCGGCTCGTGGCGACATCCCTGAGAAGGAGCTCGCCCATGACCGAAAGACTGAGCCTCCCCGGCTTCCGGGAAGGTTACAAAAAACTTCTAAACGCCCACCGTACTTGCCGTGACATCCAGGACGTCCTCGACACGTTCCGGCGCGAGTTCGGGGACGACGTCGCGTTTCTCACCGCAAGCGACGCGTGCGACGACGTGATGACGAAGGACCTTATCCTCGGAAGCTCGAGCGTGGTCATCGGCGCGGTGCCGACCATCCGGGGGGGCTTCCTCCGGCGTGAACCGACGACGCGCCTCGTTCACGGGGTCCTCGAAGTGGAAAGCGAGAAGGCCGGCCATCGGGAACACCACACGATCTCCATCGTGTTTCTCGAAGGCGAGCGTGCCGGTGTGCTCAAGGTGCAGCCGGAACAAGGAGACTACTCCTTGAACATCCGCTTTTCGTCGTTACCTCCACAAACGACATTCTCCCGCGGCGGCTCGGCGTGACGAATGCGGGGGGAGGTGGCACGAAAGCGCGTGTAGAATGCCCCGAATATGCGCAAATCGCTCGTCTTTGGCTCCGCACTCGTGTGGTCCGTGGATGTCGAGGCCGAGGGCGATCTCGACCTTCTTGTGGCCGGCGGGTACGCGGCGAGTGAACCCGTGCTCGCGCGCCTCTATCTGAACGATGGCAAAGGTGTGTTCACCGAGGCGCTGGGCAAGTTGCCGTCGCAGGGCCCGCAAGACATCGACGACGTTGACGTCTTCGATGCCGATCGTGACTTCGACTTGGATGTGCTCGTCAACAGCCACGGCGGCAAGCCCGCGCTCTGGCTGAACGACGGCAACGGCGCGTTTACCGATGCGACGGTTGGACTCGGAACGAATGGCGACGGGCTCAAGTACGGGCCTACATCCTGCGATGTGGATGGCGACGGCGACCTCGATCTTTGGATCGACAACACCGGACCGGATTACACCGAGGCGCTCCTCATCAACGATGGCAAAGGCGTTTTTGTCGATGAAACGTCGGCGCGCGTCACGGGGAATCCGAGCTCCGATGACAACGGCGTCGTTTGCGCGGACGTGGATGTCGATGGCGATTTTGACGCGATCGTCGTCGCGCTGAGTGGGACCGAGCGCGTTCTCCTGAACGACGGCAAAGGCCACTTCACGCACGTGGGAGGGTTTCCGCCAATCGGCGATTCGACCTTGTGGTTGGACGCGGGTGATCTGAATGGTGACGGCCGGCTCGATGCCGTGACGGGGCAGGGCGAGAGCGGCAACCTAAAGAATCGCGTCTATCTCGGCACGGGTGACAACGCCGTGGACACTCGAGCGCCCGAGGTCGTGATGGGTCCGCTGCCTGCGATGTTCGTTGAGGAGATAGCCGCTACAAACGCCCTGTTCCACGCCGCGAAGAGTTGACATTAGCTCCAGATCTCGGCGGATGTGCCCCGAGGAGCTTTGTGACAGGAGGTAGCTGTACGTGCTCGAAGCGTGGTCGAAAAGCTGACGCAAAATCATCGGGCTCCTTTGGGCATCGTCGCGACGAAACTGCGCTCGCCGCGCGCGGCATCGGCCACGCCAGTCGAATCGCGCGGGGTACCGTCAAGGGGCGAGCAGCAACACCTTGAGTTGCGACGGCGTGACCCGCGCACCTACGCAATTTGTGGCATTTTGCAGAGTGCTGCTCGTCATTCGCGTCGCCGGCATCCCCGCGACGAGGCAGGTGAACGACGCCGTCGTGTGACGAGATGGCCCCATGACAACGCCGGAGGAGACGCCCTGAACGCCGGGCACATCGCCGGTCGTGAGCGGCACCACGGTCGACAAGTTGTGTGCGGGAGCGGCTCCGAACAAGACGGCATACGCGGCGGGGATCCCGATCGAGCCGTTCGCGGCGTTTGGGTACGGCACCGGCACGAGAACGGCCCCAACCGGCGTGAGGCACACGTCCGGAAAGCTCGCGTCGATGCCACCTTTTTGATTGTTCGCGAACACGCTGCGTCCTCCCTCAACCTAGGTGACCGAGCGTCACCCAACGTGAATCTGCGCGCCGTCGATCTTGACGAGCTTTTCGGCCGTAACGGTGGCGTGCTCGCCCTGCAGCGAGGCCATCCCGCGGGCTCGGTAGTCCACCGACCCGGCGCGCACAGTGTCCGCCTCATCGATGAAACGAAACGCGCGCTTCACGCGGGACACAGCCCGATCGACGACGGCCTCGAGCACCTCGCCGACCACCTTCACGCTGTCGACCTGCGCGAGTATGCGCGCGCCGACGTGCGACAGCTCCCCAAGCGTCGTCGACGCTCGAGCCGCGGTGAGCACGAGCTCGGAAGCGAGCAACGAGACCACGCGGGGGGAGGACAACGTCACGCCGTCACGCGACGAGAGCTCGAGTTTACCGCGCGGCACCGCGATGGTGAGGCCACCATCGACCGACAGGCACGTCGGCGACGAGGCGTCTTCGCGACGCAAGATGGCGAGAACAAAACACGCGCCACCATCGATACACGCCAGTAAAACCTGATCACCGAGAATGGGCTCGACGAGGCAGCTCACCGCTCGCTCGGCTTCCATCACGCCGCTCGATGTCCGCACGGCGAGCCGGCCTGCGTCCGAACGGGTGACGGTGCCGCAGTCCTGTAGGACCCCATCGTGACTTCGTGGCTTCGTCGCAAGGGCTCGCATCGCTCGAGTCATACTAGCCTGTCTCTCGTCAGCGTGTGGCTCGGAAGTCTTCGGCAAACGCGAGCTCCGCGTCATCACCGAGAGCCGCGGAGCGGTCGCCAAAACGAGCGTCCACGTCATGCAGTCGGTGGAGCTTCGTGCGCATCAGCGTCGCCCCTACGAAGTCCGCGGCGGTCGCATCGGCATGCGCGAGGTCGGCCTCGGTGAGATCGGCGAAAGTGAGCGTGGCACGAACGAGCTTCGCGCGGTGAAGGATCGCTTGCACGAGCCGCGCGCCCCGGAGGTCGGCCCCTTCGAGGTCGGCCGAGACGAACACGGCTTGCACGAGCGAGGCGCCGGCGAGGTTGGCACCGCGGAGATCGGCACCGACGAAGAGCGCGCGATCGGCTCGTGCGCCTTCGAGACAAGCCCCCGCGAGCCGCGCATCCTTCAAGTTGCAACCCGTGAGGTCGGCGTCCCCGAGGTCCGCACCCGTGAGGTCCGCCCCCATCAACTGCGAGCCAGCAAGCGATACCCCGCGCAAGCCTTGCCGATGGAGGTTGACCCCGTGGAGGATCGCGCCGTCGAAGCGGACACCTTCGAGCAACGACGTCGTCAGATCGGCGTCGAGGAGCACCGTCTGGTGCAACACCGCGCGGGAGAGATCGAGCCCAAGGACCGAGGATGACACGACAGTCGCTCGGTCGAGCGTCACCCCCGCACAGCTTGCCCCGCGCAGGTCGCAACTTGCGAACGACGCGAGCGTGAGGTCCCCATCGGCGAAGTCCACCTCGGACATGTCGCACTCGATCGCACGCAGCGCCGTCGCGCGGATCCCTCGTAAAATTGCTCGTTTTGCGCTGCATTCTTGAAGCACGGTATGCCGCAAGCTTGCGCCCGTGAGGTCGGCCTCCGAGAGATCGACCCGGACGAGAATCGCTTCGTCGAGCCGCGCGCCTGCGAGCCGTGCGCCGCGTAGTCGCACGTTCTCGAAGAGTGCGCCCGAGAGGTCGACATCCGCGAGGTCGAGCTTCGAGAGGTCAAGGCCGGAGATGAGCTCGCCATGCGCGATCCCAAGGAGCAATTGCTCTCTATTCACGGGGCGCCCTCGCCGGAAGGACGCGCGTTCGTTTCACGTTTGCGCCGTCGAGGATCGTGGAATCGTTCGCACGCATCCGGGCGAGATCCGCGCCAAACAGGTTCGCCCCTTCAAAATCGGCAGCGCCGACATCCGCCGCGGCCAGCGTCGCCATCATGAGATCGGCGCCGAAAAAATCCGCGCGCGCGAGCGTTGCGCGAGTGAACCTGGCCTCGACCGCACAGGCGCCCTCGAGCGTGGCATCCGACAGATCGCACTCGGAGAGATCCGCGCCCGTCAGATCCGCTCGCTCGAGGTAGGCGCCAAGGAGGCAAGTCCCGCGCAAATTCGCGCCGCGGAGGTCTGCTCCCGTGAGGACCGCGGACGCAAGCGAGCTCTTTTCCACCACGCGAAGATTGTCCGCAATGGCCCCGGTGAGCTTCACGCGCTCGGCACGCACTCCGAGAAAGAGGGCCGAGGTCAGCGTCGCACCCGTGAGATCCGCACCGGTGAGATCCGCTTCGAGAAAACTCGCTTTCGTTAGATCGGCCCGAGAAAGCCGAGCCCCTCGAAACTGCGTCTTGTCGAAAATGAGCTCGCGCGCGAAGACACCTTCGAGATTCGCCGCGTGAAGACGTGCCCGCGTGATGTCGCATTTCTCGAGACGCGCACCCGTGAAGTCTCCGTCCGCGAAGTCGGCATCGACGAGGACCGCACCTGTCAGATCGGCGGAGTCCACGCTCGCGCCGGCGAAGTTCGCGTAGCCGAGATTCGCGTCCCGCAGCCACGCCCCCGTGAGGACCGCGCCTACGAAGTTCACGCGGGCGAGGACGGCTCGCTCGAGGTTCGCCCCCGTCAGCGTGGCCCCGGAAAAATTTGCCCCCTCGAGAAACGCACCTCGGAGATCGGCATGCGCGAGGTCGAGACCCGACAGATCGGCGCCGGTGAGATCGCACGCCTCCATCGGGAGTCCGGCGGCCACTTTCATGACGACCTCGGCTCGTAGTTCGAGGGCACGCTCGCGTGAGATCGGAGCCGGCGGAGCCTGAACGTGCGCGAGTCGGCGGTAGGTCTCTCGTTCGCGCAACTCGACCTCGGCGAGCCTCCGCGCGAAGGCCGGATCCGCAAGCTTCGCGTCGACGTGAGGGATCGTCGTTCCCGCATGATTCGCCAGCGTTTGCGTTGCGCGGAGTCGTTCGAGCTCATCGTGTGCGCGAAAGCTCGGGGGGCCACCAGCGGGAATGGTTGCGGCGCCCGACTCCCCAGCGAGCGCCTCCTTTCGGGCCTGCGCGTCGGCACGCTCCGACTCGGCCGTCACGCGCATGTCGGCTATGAATGCCGGCAATTCATCGAGCGAGAGGGGTTTTGCAGGAGGCGGCAACACGGGCACCTGGTCGGCATCGTCAAGGCCACGGAGCGCGCGCTCCGTACGCTTTTCGGCAAGCTCGCGCTCGGCACCACGGCGGGCATTGCGTTCGACGTAGCCTTCGCGTGCGAGGAGCACCTCCATGTCCGACAAGGGCTCGTCCGGCACCACGGCCTCGGCCGGCGTTGGCGCAGGCATCAGGTCGGCGTCGCGCAAGAACAACTCGGGTCGCTGCCTGTCGCGTCGCTCGGCGAGCACCCGCACGTAGTGCTCAAGCGACTTTGGTTGTCTTAGCCTTTCGGCGGCCACCACGAGCGCTTGAACGTCGCTCGCATCGTCTTCGGTGACCCGAACGACCCCGCGAAACACGAGCACGCCGCGCTCTCGGCCTGGAAAAAAGTGCACCGTATCGAGACGCATCGGGACACTGCGAAGCTCGGGCTCCCCGCGAAGCTCGACGAAACACCGCGCGACGATGCCGGGCAATTGGCCGTCGATGACGGGAAGGTCAGGGTGGAGGTTCTCCAAACGGAACGCCTCGTCGCCTTCGAAAAAGCCGTCGAGCTGCTGGTCTGCCGGCGCCTCGTTGAACATCGTCCAGTCGAGATCGTCCGGAAAACCCGGAGCGGCATCCCGTAACCAGGCCTCGTCGTAGGTGCCGGCCTTTGCCGTGCGCTGGGGCCACGCAAGCTCAACGGGGCCAAACCCCGCGGGGAGTTCAGGCCGAGAGGAGGGCTCGGTGAGAGGCTCCACGGTGGACTCGATGTTCGGAAGCGAAACGCCTTCGGGATCGCTTAATTCGAGCGCTGCCGCGCCTTTTCCTAAAGGATTTGCAGGGTATCCTGGGCCTCCGAACGCGCGCTCGTACGAGATCGGCATCGTGACGAACGGCTCGGGCTCAGTGGCTGCGCCGTCTTTCCACACGCGCTCGCCGAACACACGCAGCGTTTTTTTCACCGCGCCGCAGCGCACGCTTACGGTCGTCATCGGATGTGGGACGCCACCTGGTTGATGACACGCGCCGTGCACGAGCAGCTCGCCGCGCGCTTTGTCGATCGCGGCATCGATGGGGCGATCGCCTTGAACCTCCGCGAGGAAACGCCACAGGGCAAGCTCCGTTAGGAGGCGCGATGGCGCCCCAAGAGTAAAGAACGCGAGGACCCCGATCGCCAGGTGCGGGGCCCGCTCGCGCTCGTACGTTCGACACAAGACCCCGAGTTTGAGGGGCTTGACGGTTTTCATCCGTGAATCGCGAGGGCGCTAAGTTTGATCGACACTTGTGAGACCGACTCGATCTTCACGCCGACTCCAACGTCGAGCTTCAGCGTCGCCCAAAACTCCGCTTGCGCGGCGGCCTTCAGGCTTAGCTGCGCGCCAGCGAACACGTCGAGCTTGGTGCCGAAAAAATAGCTTTCTTTCGAACCGATGAAGACGTCGACCGCGTGGCCCATCTTGACCGATTTGGAGCTGCCCATCTTCGTCTTCATGACGTTGCCTTGGATGAACTCCTTCATGTTCGCGCCGATCTTGACGTCGTAGTCGAGACCGATTTTGTACATGGAATTGCCGTCGGTCTGAAACACGAGGTTGTGCCCTTCAAACGGGGCACCGAGGTGGATGGTCGTGTTCGTATGCGGCGTCTTCAGGCTGATGTGCTCGAAGGCGTGTTTGTCCTCGAGCTCGAAGCGGTTGCGCCCGCCAGTCTGCAGCACGTTGGCCGTGTGGTTCGCGCGGGTGACCGGACTCGGCGTGTGGGCGTTCGGTACGACCGCGGCGATTACCGGGCGGTCGGGATCGCCGCCGAGAAATGTCAGCAAGACTTCGGTGCCTTTCCGCAGTGGAAAGTGAAAGCCCTCGACGGTGCCTCCGTGAGGCTGAGCCATGCGCACGTAGGTCGACGCCGCTCCAGAGCGGAGGTCGCTCTCGTCGAATCGGAATTTGACGCGATAGCGGCCATGTTCGTCCAGTTGCGCGTAGTCGCTCTCGGCCTCGCCATCGACGAAGCCGTTCTCGTGGCCGTAAATGCGCGGCCAATCGGTGCGGCGCGCAGCCCGAAACTGAACGTCGGCGGGGATGGCCGTAAGCTCGACCTGGTACATCTGCCCTGCATCGAGACCGGTCAGGCGTTGCACCTCAGGTGTCAGCGCTCCCTGATTGCCGACATGCTCGAGTTCGGTGACGAGGTAGCTCGTATTGAAGGCAGCGCGCGGGTGGTCCTCGACCCCGATGAGGTACCCCGAACGCACGTGCAGCACGTTGCCCGACGCGTGAAACACGACCTCCTTGGCGCGCAGCTCTTCGGAACGTAACCTCGCGATGCGGCGGCCATCGTTCGGTGAAAAGACGCGACCCGCGTGCTCGGTGACCTCGCCCAATCCGCTCGACGAGACGGGAGCTACGAGGGCGAACTCGAGTGACGGTTTGAGGTAGTCGTAGTCGACGATACGCACGCCCGCCGGGAGCGCGGCGCGCCGGCACTTGAAGGCGGAGAAACACTCCTTCGCGCTGCCGTCGAACGCAACCGTAGGATGGTAACGCACAGGATCGCTGCGTAGCGCCTCGTGGAACGCGCCTCGATCGACGAGGATAAGCTTCTCGCAATCGACGCCTTGCTCGAAGAAGTAGTAGATGCCCTCCCGCTCCATCCAGCGCGACAAGAAGGCGAGATCGCTCTCCTGGTACTGGCAGATGTGCTCCTCGACCGGGTACTCGCCGTCGAGCTTGAGATCAAAATCGGCTGGCGTGAATCCCGCGCCGGTGAGGACCTTCGCTATCACCTCGGGGAGGGTGGAGTTCGTGAAGAGACGGCTATGGCGCGAGTGCGCGAGGCGGTCGAAGGCCGGAACGACCTCGGCGCGAAAGAGCGCGCGACCGTGGGCCTCGAGCTCGAGCTCGAGAACCGAGACGACACCGTGAATGAGGTAGGGGTCGCGCCCGAGAGCCGTTCGCGCGATGACCAGGGAGACGCGCGATCCAACGGCATCCGCCATGTCGAAGTCGTCGACGACGGTCGGGATGGAGAGCCAGACGTTGAATCGATACGGCGTCGAGAGCGCCTCGGTTCCCCTGAAACCGACGACCTCGGTCCCTGCCGGGAAACTGCTCGAACGCAGAGAAAAAACGTGGGTCATGTCGGACACTGCGGTGTCGGGTGAGCGAGAGTCGAGGCCGGCTGATCACCGACCTCGACGCTCAGCGTGCGAAGAGTATCACTTCTGGTCGAGGAACGTCACGGTCTTCTCATCCAGCACGTCTTGGACGGGGCGGTTGGTTGGGCCGCGTGGGATCGACAAGCGCGTTTATCTGGGCCTTCGACGCCTTGATGGGCGTCGTCATGATGTAAAAGTGCACCGTCTGGGTGCACGGCGGCGCGGTAAGACCACCGTCGGGAGATAGCCGCTACAAACGCCCTGTTCCACGCCGCGAAGAGTTGACATTAGCTCCAGATCTCGGCGGATGTGCCCCGAGGAGCTTTGTGACAGCTCGCTGGCAGCACAGAATCAACAAGTTCGGGTGTTCATGATGACTGAGACAGACAGAGAACTTCTCTTGGAGACGGCTGGTCGAAGCCTGACCGCCCACGCACCCGCAGATCGAACGGAGCTTTCTGCATCCGTAAAAGTGTTTACGCTGAATAACCGGACGACCGTCGCTTTTCTCGCTGGAAAAGTCGACTCAGGTACAGTCGTGGTACTCCCTTTGCCCCTGGGAAAAACAATCGTGGGCAGGTCCGCGGATATTTGCCCATATGCTGATTGTTCCGAACTCAAAGGAATCGTCGAAGGATTTCAGTGGATCGTAAAAATTGCCGCGGGAGTTTGTGAGATTCAGGATGCGTCCTCTACGAACGGCGCGATCCGGATTCCGGGCCGCAGGATTGATGCGACTCGGTCGGAACCATGGAAACTCCTTCTGCAATATCCGGAGTTTGCGATTCCCTCAGACTCAGCAGTTGATGTGCTGCAAGGTGATTGTATCGCAAATGTGTTTTGCGTATTTGTATTTGGGTGGATGGTGACTTGAAGTTAAAAAGCTAAACAGTACTGCGAGCGGGAAAATTCTGTTTGATAGTCAGTGGTGCGCATACCGCCTGACGTGGACACCCGTATCGCCGCCATGTGGACACCCGCGGAGCGTGGATTGCTCTGGGTGAAATGAGGCGTCGCAGGTTGTCGTTTCAGTCTTTGTTTTTTCTCCGCGAAGGTCCCTTTAAATCGAAAGCAT
>CANMZR010000176.1 GCA_947502375.1 Polyangiaceae bacterium | reverse complement strand
CGGACCACGAGCGCCTCGGCAGCGAGCCGCCGCAAGACCAACCAAACACGCCGAACCAATGAGAAAACCAAACATCGAACCTGCCTCCTCGGCGCGATAGCCGCACCGTCTGAAAAGAACGTGGGGCTGGTTCGTTAAGGTTGTTCGCGAGCCATTGTGAAGAAGTGCAAAGCCCACCCGAACGGGTTCAGTTTGGGGTCCGCAGGGCCACGAAAGTGAATGCATGCCACCACGAGCCACTCGGAACACCGGGCGGCGCGCCCACCGCTATGAAGGCGAGGCCGTCGCCGTTCTGGAGCGTCGCCGTCTTCAACGCACCGTTCTGGAACGCGTCGGCGAAGGAAACATCGCCCGAACCTTTCGATGACGAGATCACGAGGCGAGCTTTGGGAGGATCCACGAGGTCTAAAAGTGCCAGCGCGTCGTAGGGCGGATTCGGTCGGATCGCCCCGAAGGTCCAATTCGACAGCACATTCTGAACGAGGGCACCAGCGACACCGGGTGCGACTCCGAGGCTTGCAGGCGTGGCCATCGCAAGGACGCCCTGAACAAACTGAAGCCGGAGCGCCATGGGGGAGCCAAGCCCCGAGAGGTACCCCGCGACGAGCCCCGCAGTGGGCTTTTCGGGTGCGTAAGCCAGCCCGCAGACAAGGGTCGCGTCGGCTCCCGCGTGCGTCTCGCCACCGACGCAGCCGCTCGCCACGAGAAGGAGCCGGCGCGGCTCATCGAACACGCTCGACGGCACGAGCCCGAGCGTGCGGAGTTGCACATTCGGAGCAGCCTCGAGCGCGGCACACGTCTTACCAGCGAGCGCCACCATCGAGCCGACAACCGCTTGGACCTCGACATCGTGACCTTTCAAGCCGAGGGCCGCGATGTCCACCTTCGCCGCATGCGCAAACGGCACGCCCGCAGCCGATGGCCATGGCAGCACACTCGCCGCGCTGTCGGGGTCCCCACGGAAGCAAAAGCTGACCGAATTCGCGTCTGCAATTCCATTGACCAATGTCAACTCCGTCGCCACCTCGGGCTCGACTGGGCTGCCTGCACCGGCGCCACCACCACCCGTCGTACTGCTCACCATGGAGCCCGCATCGCCACCCGCACCGGCGCTCGTCGTGGCCGCGAGCGCATCGGGTTTTCGGCCAAGTTCCGAGTGATCCGAGGAACACGCCATAAGCGCCAGGAACCCCAGCAAGAGGCCACCACGCTGTCGCAACGCAACCACGACTAAAGGCTTGCTCCGGCGGCGATCCGTCCGAGTAAAAAGCGAACGAGCGCCTCGGTTTTCGGCACCAGGGACGCTAGCTCGAACTGCTCGTCATGGGTGTGAAAACCTTTTCCCCGCGGCCCGAGGCCATCGATCGACGCAATGCCGATAGCCGCTGTCGTCGCCGCATCGGAACCGCCACCGACCAAGGCAGACTCCAGATGGCCGAGGCCCACGGTGCGCGCGCACTCAGCATATTCACGATAGAGGGCAACATTCGCATCCGTGCGCTCGAGGGGCGGACGGGCGAGCCCACCCGCGAGTTCCACGCTCGTTCCGGGGACGCTGGCACTCGCCGTTCTCAGAAGCTCACGCAAGGTTGCGATCGCCGCTTCGCCGTCGGCCCGCGTGATGAACCGCAAATCGAGCAAAGCTTCGGCGCTATCGGGCACCGTGTTTCGCCCCTGGCCGCCCGATATCTTGCCGGTGTTGATGGTGATGCCGCGCTCGTAATCGGTAAGCCCCTGCGCGGCGTCGAGCGCGCGGGCGAGGGCCCAGATCGCATTCGCACCGTCCGCGTGATTATTTCCCGCGTGCGCCGCTCGGCCATGGGCCAAGAGCCGAATGTTTCCTGTGCCTTTGCGCCTCGTGATGATCGCATCGTTGGCACGGCCCGACTCGAACGTGAGCGAACACGCTGCACCCGCGAGCTCGCGCGTCAAGACGCCCGCTCCCTCCGGTGAGCCGACCTCTTCGTCCGAGACGAGCACAATCCGCAACGGCAATTGCGCGAGCAAACCCTCCGCCGCGAGCGCCCGAAGCGCCGTGAGCACGACCACGATGCCACCCTTCATGTCGAGGACACCGGGGCCGCGCACGAGCCCACCATCGAGACGAAATCCCTCGAAAGTGCCTTGGGGAAATACGGTGTCAAAGTGACCGACGAGCGCAATGCAGCCTTCGGACGAACGCGCCCGCTCGTTCGCGATGACGAGGTGGGGCGCGTAGAGCTCACTTGACTCGAAGCGCACGCGAAACCCTTCTAATGCCGAAAATTCCTCGGCGAGTTGCTCAGCGACCCGTGTTCCGCCGACGCGGTTGCCGGTGTGGGAATTCACCGTCACGAGCCGCTCGAGGAGCGCCAGCATCGTGTCCTCTTGACCACGACACCACTTGAGAGCCGACTCATGGTTGGCGGCGAACATGCGCCAACCATGACAGAGCCGGAGCCGAAAGGCGAGCCGGGCCCTCCCTTCGTCGAAGCTCCAGGTTGGGCACAGCGGAGCGGATGACGCTGATGGCGAACGGTTGTAGCGAGCGGGGCGACGGGGTGTTTGCGGCGCTCGCGCTCAGCGGAGCGGATGACGCTGAGGGCGAACGGTTGTAGCGGTCGTTGCACCCGCGTGTCAGACCGGTGCGGTGGGTTGCGAGCGTATTCGAAGCGAAGGACCGAGATGAAGCAGTGCAAGGCAGCAGTGATCGGTGGCAGCGGCTACGGCGCGAACGAGCTGATTCGGCGGCTGCTCTTGCACCCAGACGTCGAACTCGCTCGGGTGACGTCGATCGATCACGTCGGCGAGCAACTGGCCGCCGCGCACCCGAATCTCGAGGGTCGCAGCGAGCTTCGCTTTGAAAACATCTCACCTGAAGAAGCCGCAGCCGGCATGGACGTCGTCCTTGTGGCCCTGCCTCACAAGGTGGCCGCCGCGTTCGTACAGCGGCTCGCGGGAACGGCCGTGCCGCGGATCATCGATCTTTCCGGAGACTTCCGCCTGAAAGACGCCGCAGCCTACGAACACTATTACGGCCAAAAGCACCCCTGCCCGGAGCTCTTTGCAGACGCGGTCTACGGCCTGCCCGAGCTCAACCGCGCGGCTATCCAGAAGGCCCGCATCATCGCTTCGCCGGGTTGTTTCGCGACGGCCACCGAGCTCGGCTTGCTGCCCCTCGCGAAGGCGGGACTGCTGCACGGGGACGTCCGCACTGTCGCCATCACGGGCTCGAGCGGCAGCGGTGCGGCAGCCTCGGCCGGCACCCATCATCCCGTCCGCGCGCTGAATCTAAAGACCTACAAACCGCTCAGCCACCAACACGTTCCCGAGATCCTGGAGACGCTCGCCTCGATCGGAGCGAACAACGTTCACCTTGATTTTGTGCCCGTTTCGGCACCGCTCGCGCGCGGCATTTTCGTCTCGAGCTTCGTCACCCTGCCCGCATCCGTCAACGAGGCCACGGTCGCCGCCGCTTACGCTCAGGCTTACGCGAACGAGCGCTTCGTGAGGATCCCGAAAGGTCGCTTGCCAGAGGTCGCGGCCGTCAGCGGTTCGCACTACGTCGAGGTCGGGTTCACCGTGGGCCCGGAGCATGGCGGGACGCGGACGATGGTGGCCTTCAGCGCGATCGACAACTTGATCAAGGGCGGCGCCGGCCAGGCGATCCAGTCGATGAACCTCGCGCTCGGGCTCGATGAAGGCACGACCTTGATGGATCCGGGAGGCTACCCGTGATCGTCATCAAGCTTGGTGGAAACGCCATCGACGGAGCGGGCCTGCACGCCGTCGCGAAGGACCTGGCCAAGCTTACGGCGGCGGGAAAGCCGGTGGTCGTGGTGCACGGCGGCGGACCGCAAACGAGCGCCTTGCAACAAAAGCTCGGCCAACAACCACTCACGGTTGCTGGGCGGCGCGTCACCGACGAGGCTGCGCTGGACGCACTAAAAATGGCGGTCGGCGGCAAACTCAACATCGACACGTGCGCGGCGCTCCTGGCCGCCGGAGCAAACCCCATCGGCCTTCACGGCGCATCGTCGCTGGTCATCGAAGCCACCCGAAGGCCAGCGAGCGTGCTGCGCGGCGGGCCCACGACGCCAGTGGATTTGGGGCTGGTCGGCGACATCGTGGCAGTCAATCACGGTCTTTTTAAGCTCCTTATCGACGCGGGGCACATCCCCGTGGTCGCGTGCATTGGGGCGGCGCGAGATGGCACGGTCTTCAATATCAACGCCGACGTGGTCGCCACCAAGCTCGCGGTCGAGCTGGGTGCCGAGGCCCTGGTGCTCGTCAGCGACACGCCCGGCCTCCTTCGTGATCTGCGCGACCCCAAAAGTCGAATCGGCCGCATCCGCGAAGTCGAAGCCTTGCAGATGATCGACGAGGCCGTCATCACCGCCGGCATGATTCCGAAAGTCGAAGAAGCTTTTTCCGCCGTCCGTGCGGGCGTGGGACGGGTGCATCTCATCGGTTGCATCGGCGAAGACGATCTCGGCCGCG
Organism: Polyangiaceae bacterium; assembly: GCA_947502375.1. Classification (GTDB taxonomy): domain Bacteria; phylum Myxococcota_A; class Polyangia; order Polyangiales; family Polyangiaceae; genus SYFR01. Next base: position 5,025 of record CANMZR010000176.1, on the reverse strand, counting down.
AGCTCGCGACGCCGGGGTCCATCGGAACCGTGTTCGTTCGGTGAAAACGCGCGGTGCGGGTGGGTTCCCGAGGCCGCGTGCGATTACCCCAGCAGGAGGCAAAAAGGCTATAAGGCGTTTTGACGCGAGAAACTTGCGATGAGCAGCGCCGAACCTAATGACGACGAGGCCCTTCGGCCTGAACCGACAGCCGAGCTGCCGTCGAACCCGACCGACGACCAGCTAGCGGCTGAAGAGCAAAGCCCCGTGGACGGGTCAGCGGAACCAGAAGTCACGGTGGCTCCCAAGTGGTGGGAAGACTTCCGTGAATTTTACCTAACGTTCGATCGACGAACGCTAGGTCTCACGCGCATATTGCTCGGTTTTTTCCTGATTTTTGATCTTCTCCGTCGCACCACCGACTGGTGGAAGATGTATTCGAACGAAGGCGTCTTGCCGACGCACTTCAACCTGTTTCGACCTCAGTCGGGCGGCTGGTCGATCTTCAACGCCTTCGCGACCCGCCCCGAACTCTGGGTTCTTTGGGCCGCGGGTCTCGCCATCTACGGATGCCTGTTCGTCGGTTACAAAACGAAGGCGATGCAGATCCTCGCGGCGCTTTACGTCGCGAGCATGAACGGCCGCGTCCTGCTCATCGAGAATGGCGGGTATGTCGTCCACAATCTGCTGCTCCTCTGGCTGGCGTTTCTGCCCCTCGGCGACCGCTTCAGCGTGGATGCACTCCTCGAGTCGATGCGACGGCAACGCGAACGGGGCGCGGTCGATCTCAACGATCGCAGCTCCGCCACCGCACCGTGGCGAATGGCGCCGCACGTCACGATCGTCGGGTTCATCCTGACCGTACAGCTCGCTGCTATCTACGTGTTCAACGTCATCCACAAGACGGGTCCCGCGTGGCATGACGGCACCGCCGTTCACTATGTTCTTTACGTCGATCGCATGGCGAATCCGCTCATTGCGAACATTCGTACCCGACTGCCCATCTTCGTTCTGCTGTTTTTCACAAAGTGCACGATGGGGCTCGAAGCCGGACTGCCGCTTGCCCTCTTGTCACCGCTCGCGCGGGTATGGGCAAAGCGCTTCGCGCTGGTGTTTATCAACCTGCTGCACCTCGGATTTGCCACCACCTTCGTCCTTGGGCCATTCGCCTGGGCGCTGTGTCTTTTTTCGACCGTGCTCATCGGCACCGAGGACTGGAACCTCGCGGAACGCACCATGCGACGCGTCCACCGAGCGCGCGTGGTGCGCTACGATCCGCGCGCGGCGGCGGCGTTTGCGTGGTGCCGCTGGTTGCGTCGCTTCGACAAGTTCGAGCTCTTGACGTTCGAGGCCGACGAGCACGCGAACGGCCTCGAGGTGACGATGCGGAACGGCACCAAAAAAGCCGGAACAGCCGCGATGTTTCAGATTCTGGCCGCCTTGCCAGCTGGCCCGTTGTTCGCCTGGCTGGCACCCGTGGTCCTCGTGAAGCTCCGCATTCTGAAGCTGCTTTTCCGTTACGAAACGCGCACGCCCGAAGAGGGGCGACCGCTCGTAGGCTACCAACCTGAACCGAGGGACGATGCAGGGGTCAGCAAGGTCGACGCCTACTTTGCGGGCGAATGGCTGCGCAACTACAACCGTGAACGCTTCCTCGGACGGCTGCGCATGTGGGGACTGGGTGCGGCATTCCTGGTGCTCGGGCTCTTTTTGTTCGTCTACGGAGCGCCGATGCTCGGCCGCTTCAAAATCAACACGACGACCATCGTTTTCGGGGGCGAGCACGGAACCTGGACCCGTGAGAAGCTGACCATTTGGGTCGGCGGGGTGCTGACGGCTCTCGGCGCCTACAATCTCGCCAAGCCGTTCGTGGTGATGAACCTCACGACGCCCTCGACGCCGTTACGAAAATGGCTGCGCGTCCAGTTTACGTTCGGTGAAGTCTTCGCGGTCATCATGTTCTGTGGCGCCATCAACCAAGCGCTCGTCGAGCTCTGGGTTGCCCGTCCACTCAGCGCGCCCCAGCCGGCGGAGATGCGAACCTTGTCGCACAAGCTCCGTTACTTGCAAGGTTGGTTCATGTTCTCGCCGAATCCGGTGATGGATGACGGCACCATCGTGAGCGACTGCGTCACCGTCGATGGCCGGCGCATCGACCCGTTCTCGACCGACACGTTCCGCCTGCCTGCGCCCACGCCACCGAACATGGATCTGCTGAACGCGAAGAGCTTCTCGTACAACCAGATCTGGAGCGACTACTACAACCGCATGCATCTGCCGCAGAACAGCTCGTTCCGGCAGCCGATGAAGGACTACATGTTTCGCCTGGCCGAACGAACCGGCAACCCGAACGACGTGTGCGTGAAGGGGGCGGTCTATTGGGTTCACGACATGAACCCCCGTTGGCGGCAGCGCAAGTCCTTCGGTTACAATCGAGACGAGCTCTTTCAGTTCACAAATCCGAGCCTCGAGGTGCATCAGAAGTACCAAGTGTGGCTGGACGCGCACGACGGAAAAGACCCACCCGAAGCACCGCTACCGGTGCCGCTGCCGCCCAAAGAAAAACAGGCGAGCTGAGTTGAGATGGCGGCGCTCGGAACGGCAACCGCTTGGGCCCGTTTGGCGCCGGAACGCCAAGACAAAACGAAGCGACGCGAATCGTGAAGACGAACCGCGCCGCGACAGCGTTTCAGCCCCAACGAAGAGCCATTCTCACTGAACGTGCAGCGAAATGCTGAGCATATTGCCCGCGGCAGTTGCCGATACGACCGTGCCCCCGGACAGCTCCACGTTCGGCTTGCAACTCATCGGCACCACGGCGCCGCTGTCGAAACTCACGTAGTTGCCGGCTGAGTCATAGCTGACCGCGCCGTTATCGCACGTGAGGCCGCCACCGAAGTCCGCACACGTCCCATCTTGAAAAGTGTGCGCGGCCCGGATGAAACCAGCCGTGTCGACGGCAAGGCCAGCCGGCGAAGCCGCAGCATCCGCCGGAGTCGCGTGCTGCCAGAGCGAGGCGCCCTCGGAGCTGAGCGCGACGACATGGACGGCCTGTCCAATGTCGGTGGCGAGATGGCTCTCGAACTGCGCGACGATCATGTCCTCTGCGCCGACAGCCGGGTAGACGATGCCGCTCACCGAGGCACCGAACTCCGTGTGCCACGGTTGCCCACCGTGAGCGTTCACCTTCGCGACAAATCCGTGATGATAGGGGTAGTTCGGGATGAAGACACGACCGGTCACGACAACGCTGCCGAGCGAATCGAGCGTGATGCAGTCGACCTGAACGCTCTGGCCGGGAAGCTGAAGTTGGGACTTCCAGAGCGTATCACCAGAGGCGTGGCAGATTCCGTCTTCGGCGCAACGGCCTTTGGAGCACGCCGTGCCCGCGGCGACGAGTGAATGGGCCACTGCGCTGTTCGAGCACACGTCGACCGTGCACTCGTTGTCGTCGTTGCTGTCCTCGAGGTCATCCATCGTCAGGACCGTGCCCGCGGGGCCACAGACCTTCGAGCGGCAGTCGCCCCGAACCTGAGCGGACAACGGCACCAACGAGCCCGCGGTGCTGGGCTCGAGCGCACAGACACCGGCGTTGCAGACGGGCACCTGGCAGTTTTCCGAGGCCGAAGGGCAGTCCGAGGCCACCACGCAATCCGGCACCTCAGCGAGGGTGTCAGCTGGCGACGGAACAGCGTTGGGGTCCAGCTCGAGCGGGCCAGACTCACCCTTGCCCTTGCCCGCGCCGGCGTTCGGCTGGGCATTCGCGCCAGCGGGCGCGGTCAACGCGTCCGTCGGAGAAGCGACCTGGGTGATCGCCGCAGTGAAAGGAGTGGTGGTTCCCTGAACCGAGACCTGCTTGTCGTCTGCAGCACAGGCCGCGACTGCGAAGACTGTGGTCAGCAGGATCGCATGGTTTGTCGTAATCATCCTCGTGAGATGCAACAGACGACACGAGCATTCACATTTTTGCAAATAAAGTTGAAAAAGACGCAATCTCAAAGGATTACGGGCGCTTATGAAGTTGCAAATTCGCAACTTAACCTGCTTTTGGCTTCAACGAGAGGCGGAGGGAGAGGTTTCCGCTCCGAACTCGACGGCCCTGCCCCTTCAAACTTCCTTGGCGAGCCTGGGAGTCGCGCGGGCCATAAAGGGTCGCTCGACGAGCCGGAAGAACAACCACGAAGTCATCAGCGTCACGGGCATGGCACCGAGGAACATGGCCAATGGGGGCAGCTCGAGCGTCGTGAACAGCCAGCCCCAACTGGCCAAGGCAAGGGGGTGACACAGGTACAGGGAATAGGACTCGACGCCGAGCGCGGCGAGTAGCCGGAAGCTTCGCCTTTGCGAGTGCGCAAAGCCGCAGGCGTGCAACACGACCAGCGCAAACACCAGCGGGCCGAGGAGTGCCACGAGTTGGTTCCCGAGCTGGCGGCCGAGCTCCACACCGAGCAGCCTTCGAAACGCGAGGCGAACCACCGGACTCATCGCAAACGACCCGAGGCAGAGCGCCACAAAGCCAAGCCCGCTCGTGCTCTTCGGTGCGCCCTGGGCGACCAGGCGCTCGGCGATGCAACAACCGAGGGACCATTCCCATAGCCGGCAGATGAAGTTCGTCTCGACAATCGTTGCAAACGTCGGTGGAGCCACAAGACCGATGGACCGAGCAACGATGGCGATCACGGCCAGCAGGAGCGTCACGCGTGCAAACCCGAAGCGTCGGGCACCGATGAGCAAGAGCGGGTAGAGAAGGTAAAAATGCGTCTCGACGGCGATCGTCCAAAGCACCGAGTTGATGCTGCTTATCGCGCCGGGAACGAACGAATGCACCATGCCGAGGTGCAATCCGAATTGAGCCCATGTGGGCTTCGTGAGCAATGCCGAGCCGACGAGCGACCACGCTGGCAACGCAAGCGCGAGCAGCGCGCTAAGGATCAGCGCGACGAGATGGGGTGGATAGATGCGGAGGAAACGGCGGCGAAAGTAAGGAGCGAGCGGGAGCTCCACGGCAGCATTGAGCGCCCGCGAACGGGCCATCGGTAGGTGGAT
>CANMZR010000175.1 GCA_947502375.1 Polyangiaceae bacterium | reverse complement strand
AGTCAACTATGGAGTACACGAGCAAAACGCCAGCTGCACCGACGCTGGGGATCAGCGCACAAGCCACCACAAGCTGAACCTGGGGGCTCAACTGCGGACGGCTTTCGGACTGAACGGTGAGGTCACGGCTCACTACCAAACGAGCCAACAATGGTCGGAGCAAATCACCACCTCCACGGGGGTCGCCGACTCCCTCTTTCCGCTCCCGGGCTACCATCTCTTAAACGGTCGACTAGGCTACGGCTTCCTTCAGGGGCGGCGCGCAGACGTGAGCGCCGTCGTGTTCAACGCGCTTGCAGGCGTCCTCGGCCCTGCCCCGCAAATGCATCCATTCGGCAATCAAATCGGCCGCCGCTTGATGCTCATGTTCTCCTACCAACTCTAACCATGGTCTCTCGCTCCTCAAGCCAACGGCTCATGCTCGGTACGATGCTTCTCCTGGCGTGCAGCGACCCTGCCACCTTCGTTCCAGAAGGTCTTCTCGGTGGCCCCAAAGGCGCGATCACCGGGAGCGTTGTTTTCACAGGTCCCGCGCCCTGCACCCGCAAGGGACACGTCATCGGCGCGGCGGTGGTGCTGGCATTTCGAGAAGACGCGCTGCCCCCGCCGGATGGGTTTGCAACCGCGCCCGAAGGGATCGCCGTGGTGACAGGTGACGATCTCTTTCAAGGCGGGGACATTGCTTTTTCAAGCGATGGCAGCGCCCTGTGTCCCTCGCCCGTTGCGTCCTTTATCTCGACAAGCTCCCCTTTTGAGCTCGCGCCACTCGACGCCGCTCGGTATCAGTTGCGCGGATTCTTCGACCGGGATGGCGACTTCAACCCAGCGTTTTCGCTGTTCAACTTACCGACGCGCGGGGACGTTGCCGGCGGCGCGGTCGAGAACCCCGTCGAAGCCCTCGGAGGCGCGGCGCCCCACTTTCGCTCGCTCGTGATGGGTGTTCCCGGAGCGGACGGCGCACTCACGATTCCGGTATCGGGCGCGCGCCTCGACGGCGTTTCGGTCAACCTTGGCATCTCGATTCCAGTCGAGCGACCGATGTTTCATCTCAAAAAAACGACGGATGGCGGTGCCAGAACCCCGAGCCCGAAGACCTTCGAGGTACCAGCGGACTACACGCTCGACACGTTCGACACGAACGATCCTGCCGCCACCGAGGCGTCCTTCCTGCGGCTCACTTTTTTGGCAGGGTTTCCAGAAAACGAAGCCGTAGCCGGCAAGGCGAAGCCGTTTTCGTTGCCGCTGAACGACGCGACCTTCACGCTCACCCGTGAAGACGCGAACCGCGACGGGGTACGCGACGCCCTCGATCACATTCCCGAGTCCTCCCTCATCCCTTCGCTCGCACCCCTCGCCTGGATGACGCGCCTCGAAGACGGCTCGGCACTTGTCGGAGCCAGACCGGTCGTCCTCTTACAGGGGCTGACGTTGCTCGACTCCCTCACGGACACGGCCCTCTCGAAACCCGAGCTCCACGTCACGCGAACCAGCCTGACCGTGGCGTTGCGACCCGCTGAACTTTGCGTCGATCCGCGCGAGCCAACAAAGGCTGCGATTCTGCTCCTGACTCACGAGCAAGACAAGCATGGGCACGCCCTTCTTCCCAATGCCAAAGCGGCTCTGGAGTTCCTATCGAAACGCCTCGGACGCAAGGCCGAGGTCGCCTATGGTTGCTTGCGTCAAGGGAACTACGCGATGAATCTCGTTTACGAAACCGGACAAGCCTGGACTGTACCCAACGAGGCGGGCAGCTGCGCGGTGGGCGAAGCGCCAAGCGAGGACGGCACGCGCTGCGGAGCACGGGCACGACTCGCTAGCCAAGGGGAGATCCTGAGGGTTGGTCCACCTGACGATGCGGCGTACTGTCTCGCGCATCCCACCCCCGCCGCCTGCATTCAATGAGGGCACTCGATGAAACGAGCCCGTCGATTGTGGTCATCGGGAACTTCGACGGCGTGCACTCGGGACACCGCTCGGTCCTCGAGGCGCTCGGGCGAATTGCCAGTGAGCGTGCCCTCGTGCCGGTGCTGCTTACGTTCGATCCGCACCCGGCTATCACGCTTGGGCGAACGGCCCCGTCACTCCTGACGCGGTTGGCGCGAAAACAAGAGCTCGTCCGCCGGTTCTGTCCTGGCATTCAGCTCGCAGTGCGGGAATTCACGCACGCTTTTTCGCAGCAAACGGCGGCAGAATTTGCAGATTGCGTGCTCGTCGGCGAACTCGGCGCCAAGGCGGTCATGGTCGGCGCGAACTTCCGGTTCGGGCGCGGACGCTCGGGCGGGATCGAAGAGCTGAGTGCGCTAGGAGGCGAGCGAGGCTTCGAGGTTCTCGCAGAGGTACTCGTCAAGGATGAACACGGTGCGTTATCGAGCACCCGCGTTCGGGAGCTCCTCACCGAGGGAGCAGTCGAGCGGGCGGGTCAGCTCCTCGGACGCCCGCACATGGTTTCCGGGGGTGTCGGGCACGGACAAAAGCGGGGTCGCACGATCGGGTTCGCCACGTGCAATTTTCCGGAGGTGAACGAACTCCTGCCGGCCAACGGTGTGTACGCCGTCTTGGTGGACCGCGTGCAAAACGGCGTCGCGTGCGCCTTGGCGAAAGGCGTTGCGAACCTTGGAGTGCGGCCCACAATCGAGGGCGCAGGCAAGCGCCTCCTCGAGGTTCACTTGCTCGAGTTCGCCGGCGATCTCTATGGCCATGAACTCAGAGTCCACTTCGTGCGACGGCTACGCGAGGAGCGGCGCTTCGCCGGTCTCGATGACCTGAAGACGCAAATTGCCCAGGATTCCAAGCTAGCGCGAGACACGCTGGTCGCCGCCGAGCCCGTGCTCGAGCTGGGTGGTGCCTGGGCTTAACGAGACCTTTTCAAAAGCCGCGTCAGGGACTCGTCACGGGCTCGTCACGGGATTGGGCTGGCCAAAAATCGAAGCAGCTCGGCGCTTCTCCTTCTGCTTTTGCGCCCGATCTCGGTACGTGGGAATGATCACTCGATCGCGCGACGGCAGTTCGCGACCCTCGACGAGGGCGTCGATCTCTTCGGCATCGAGCGTTTCTCGGACGAGGAGCGCTTCCGCCATCGCATCGAGGAGTGCACGCTTCTCCGTGAGCAAGGACTTCGCGGAAGCTTCCCCGGCCCGCACCAGGCCTTGCACCTCTTCGTCGATGAGCTGGGCCGTCATCTCCGAATACTTGCGCGACTGGGAGTTGAAATCCCGGCCGAGAAAGATTTGTTCCTCTTCGCCGCCGTATGCAACGGGTCCGAGCCTGTCGCTCATACCAAACTCGGTGACCATGCGGCGTGCAAGGTCCGAAGCCTGCTGAATGTCATTCACGGCACCCGTCGTGTAGTGACCGAAAACCAGTTCCTCGGCGACGCGACCGCCCATCAGCACAGCGAGCCTAGCTTTGGCGAACTCGCGCGTGAGACTCAGACGATCCTGTTTTGGCAACTGTTGAGTCAAGCCGAGCGCTGGACCGCGCGGGATGATCGTCACTTTATGCACGGGATCGGTATGCTCCGCGAGGAGCTTGGCAACGAGAGCGTGACCGGCCTCGTGCCACGCGGTCGTGCGCTTCTCCTCTTCACTGATGACCATGCTGCGGCGTTCGGTGCCCATCATCACCTTGTCCTTCGCCATCTCGAAGTCGATCATCGAGACCGCCTCCTTATCTTGACGGGCGGCGAGCAGCGCCGCTTCGTTGACGAGATTCTCGAGGTCGGCGCCCACGAAGCCGGGGGTGCCGCGGGCTATCACTTCGAGTTCCACGTCGCTACCGAGCGGCGAGCGACGGGTGTGGATGGCCAGGATCGCCTCGCGACCGCGCACGTCCGGGCGATTCACGATGATGCGGCGATCGAAGCGACCAGGGCGCAGAATCGCGGGATCGAGCACGTCGGGACGGTTCGTCGCGGCGACGATGATGACGCCTTCATTCGACTCGAAGCCGTCCATTTCGACGAGCAATTGATTCAAGGTCTGCTCACGCTCGTCGTGACCGCCTCCAAGTCCCGCTCCGCGGTGGCGACCGACGGCATCGATCTCGTCGATGAAGATGATGCAGGGAGCGTGCTTTTTCCCCTGTTCGAAGAGATCACGAACTCGGCTCGCACCGACGCCGACGAACATCTCAACGAAGTCCGACCCGGAGATGGAGAAGAAGGGGACCCCCGCTTCGCCGGCGATCGCACGAGCGAGCAAGGTCTTACCGGTACCGGGAGGACCGACCATCAGCACGCCTTTGGGGATGCGGCCTCCGAGACGCTGAAACTTCTTGGGATCCTTCAAGAATTGAATGATCTCTTCGACCTCATCCTTCGCCTCATCGACACCCGCGACGTCTTCGAATGTCACCTTGTTCGCGGCTTCATTCAGCATCCGCGCGCGCGACTTGCCGAAGCTCATCGCCTTGCCTCCGCCCGCCTGAAGCTGACGCATGAACAGGTAAAACATGCCCAGCAAGAGCAACATCGGCACGACCGTCACCAGGGCGCTCGACCAGATCGATGAGCCTTCTTCGCGCTCAAAGGTGACGGCGACATTGTGGTTGCGTAGCTTCTCGACGAGCTCATGACTGCCCTTCGCAGGGCCTTCCGTCGTATTGCGCCCCGTCGCCCCAGTGACGGGGTTTTTGGTGGCGAAGTCGTACTCGCCGTCCTTGATGGTGACGGACTCGACGTATTGGTCTTTTTCCTTGTTCGCCTCCACCATCGTCAAGAAGTCCGTGTAGTTGACCTTCTTGGCAGCGGGGTGATCGGGATTGAGAGCGGTATAAATCCCGAGAAAAACGAGGATGAGCAGCACCCAAAGGAGGAGGGTCTTATGAGATTGCTTCACGGTTGATTCTAGGAGGCAAAGACGCGCGAACGTGATGGTTCGCAAGAAAAAACGATGAAGCGCCGACCCAAAGAGAACCTTTGGGCGAACGCCGCACGGAGCTGCACCCGCAGCGCCTGTTCCGAAAGCATGATCACTGTTCGTCCGGAAGGACAGGTGTTTTTTTCGAAAACGTCACGCAGACCTCGCGACCACCGCTCAGTCGTACCGTAGCAAACGGCCGCCCGACTCGAGCCGAGTGCTGAAGCTGGAGACGCTGAGCGCGGCCCAAGTCGGCGAGCGGGTCGGGCTGTTCGAGGCGCAGCATCTCAGCCAGATGACACAGGTGGGCGGCCACCCCGGGCGAGAGCTCTTCGAGCAGCGGCAGGAGTTCATGGCGCACCCGTGTCCTGAGGAAACGGGACTCGAGGTTGGTGGGATCATCGGCCGACGCGAGCCCATGCCGCTCGAGGTGCAGACGAACGGCGGCACGCCGCGCGAGCACGAGCGGCCGCACGAGGTCCACGCCGCCGACCGGTGAAGGCGCACGAGCCGGCATGACGGCGAGACCCCGCGGTCCCGCCCCGCGCAAAAGGCGCATCAGCAAGGTCTCGGCCCGGTCGTCGGCCGTATGACCGAGGGCGACGGCAACGGCTCCCACACGCAGGGCCACCGATTGCAGCGCGCGATGCCGTTCGTGACGGGCTCGCGCCTGAAGGTTCGGGCCGGCGGCCAGCTCAACCTTCACGACTTCGAACGGCAAGCCGAGCCGTCCGGCGACGTCGGACGCAAGCTTGAGCTCAGCCGGAGCCTCGGGACGCAAGCCATGGTCGACTCCGACCCCCACGAGTTCGTGTCCCAGGCGGCCCCTGAGAAGCGCCAGGGCGTGCAGCATCGCCGTCGAATCCGGCCCGCCCGAACAGCCGCACACCACGAGATCGCCGCGCGCAAACAGTCCTTCGTTGCGAACCGCACTCTGAACGAGGGTGGTCAACGATGGCGGATGCGAACGGGACATCGATCACCGCACGAGCGAACAGACGACCTCGACGTGGCTCGTCTGCGGAAAAAGCTCGAACAGATCGAGAGCTTCGATCCGGTAGCGATCGGCCACGAGAACGGCGAGGTCGCGCGCCAAGGTGAGCGCGTTGCAGGAAACGTAAATAATGCGTTTTGGTCGCGATTTTACGAGATTTGCGACAACTTTGGCCGCGCCGCCGCGAGGCGGATCGAGGACGACCAGGTCCACTTTCGCAAGCTCGACCGTATCGACATCCGCCAGGCGCACGCGCACGTCGAGGCCGCGCTGACGCAGATTTTCGCGCAGCGCGAGGACGGCCGGCTCGTCACGCTCGATCGCTGTGAGTTGCCCCACCTCGCGGGCCAGCATCACCGTCAGCGTGCCGCTACCGGCGAAGAGCTCAACGGCCTTTGCGGGCTTGGTGGCTCGGGCGAGCTCGGCCACGCGGCGAGCCAAGGCGGCGCCAGCGTCGTCCGACGCCTGGGCAAAACCACCGGCGGCAATCGTGAGCTCTCGACCGTCCGCGGCAAGCACCACCGGTCGCGGATCCCCAGCAACGAGCGGCTCGCGAGCGCGATCCAGCCAAATCCGAGCACCGGCCAGGCGATGAGCGCCGAGCGCCGCATCGAGCGCGCGGAAGGTCGAATCGGCAAGCGTACCCACCCAATGGAGATCAAAGACGGGTGCGTTATCGCGTCCAACGGCGACGGTAGCTTCACCCTCCCCACGGGCGCCGGCAAGGATCGCGGGCAGCGTCTGAAGCACCGGGGCGAGTTCGGGCGAGAGCACCGCACAGGCCGACACCGCTACGAGCTCGTGACTTCGCGCGCCGCGATAACCCACTCGAACGATAGAACCATTCCCGACGATGTGGAGGCGAGCCCGCATCCGATAACCAAGCTCGCGCAAAGGTGCGTGGTACGTGGGCGCTGGCAGCTCCACACCGAGCTTCGTAAGGGCGCTCGACAGCGCGCGCGTCGCGTGGCGGCGATGCCAATCCTCACGAGCGAATGCGGAAAGATGCATGAAGTCGCAGCCACCGCAGCGCACCACCTCGGGACACGGCGGAACGACGCGCGTCGCGCTCGGCTCGAGCAACTGCAGCAACGTTCCGCGCCGTGGACGGCCTGCCCCAACGTCGGCAAGAATTCGCTCTCCCGCGATCGTACCCTTCACAAACACCGCGTCGCCGTTTGGCAAGTGGGCCACGCCCTCCCCCGTCATCGCGACGTCGTCGATCACGAGCTCGAGCGACTCGGTCTTTCCGGTGCCGCTCCGACCTTTGGAAGAACGGCCGGCAGGCTTCGCAAGCTTCGGCAAGCTCACATGGTCACGTTGGCCGTGGCAAGCTGACCCGATTGGATGTTGACAACGACCGTCTTGACGACCGTCCCGTGCGTCACCGTCACGCGCTGCTGGCCGGGAGGCACGAGCGCACCGACGACCGGCGTCGAGCCGAGCGACTTCCCTCCCACAACGACGCTGTTGCAGGCGGGCGTGCATTGAACGGTCAATCTGCCAGGCGCCTCGACAAGCGCGGGCGCCGCCGAAGCCGTCCCCGCGGCGCTCGAACCCACGGTCGTCGCACCCTTCGTCGGGAGGCTCGAACCCGTCGGTTGGGCAGGTTTCCCGGCGGCAGAAGGAGGTTCATTCTCTGCCGCGATCCCTCTCTGAACGCCACCCTGGGAACCGACCTTGAGCGCATTCACCGGACCAGAGCCCGGCACGGAACTCGTCGCAGTTTCTTCGGGTTTATGCTGCAATTTGAAGATCACGAGGACGGCAAGGCCACAGACGCACAGCGTCACGAGAAGGGCAATCGCGGCCAGCAGTCCGGGACTACGGGGAGCCGGAATGGCGATGTCGCCCTGCTCGACGAGGTAATCGGCAAGCGCGGCCGGACGCGGCAAGCTCATCTTCGTCTCAATGATGCCCTGAGGCTGCCGATTCGGGACTGGATTCAGGGGCATGGCCTTGGGTGGAATCTGCGACGCAGAGGCGCCGTGGTCGCGCGCAGCATACTCGTTCGGCGGAAAGGATGGGAGCAGGTGAGCATCCCCGAGCGCCACCGTCGAGCCAAGGTTCATCGTAGCATTTGCCGCTCCACCCGACCATTCGCCAGCTGGCGCCGTGCGCGGCATCAGCGCCTCGGTGGCCACCTGCGTTGCCATTTCCTCGTCCTCGTCCATGAGCGAGGTGGCCGCGAGTTCCGTCTGAGGAAGGCGCGGCGGCACCCGTGGCTGGCCCATCGTCACCACGGCCGACGCCGCGGCATAATCACTGCCTCCGGACACCAGCGCGGCAGCACGGTCGGGGGCGGGCGGCGGCACGGACCGGCTCGGGGCCGAAGTCGCGAGAGGGACCGTGCGGACAAGAGGGGCCGAAGCTGCGAGAGGGGCCGGATGGCTCGCGACGGCCTCCGCCTGGCCTTGCAACTGGTTGAGATCGACGTGTCCGGTGACCTCGGCCGCCCACTCGAGGTAGCGATCTCGCTTGCGGACGCGGTCAGCGAAAAGCTGCTTCAGGTAATCACCGACGTCATCCGACGCGACGAAGAGACCTTGCCGCATCAGCGACTCTTGCAAGGCTCGAGAGAACTCGCGCGCCGTTTGAAACCGATCTTCGCGACGTTGCGCCAGCGCCTTCATCACGACCTGCTCGAGCTCGGGAGGAAACCCTGGCACGAGGGTCGAGGGCAGCGGGACGACGCAAGCTTGAACCTTCTCGAGCGTATCGAGGTCCGTCTCCATCCGAAAGAGGCGGCGGTTCGTCGTCAGCTCCCAAAGCACGACACCGAGCGCAAAGACATCGGTCCGGCGGTCGATTTCCTGACCGCGCACCTGTTCGGGCGACATGTAGGCGAGCTTTCCCTTCAAGGTGCCGGCGCGGGTCGAAGCGAGACGATCGATCACCTTGGCGATCCCGAAATCGACGACCTTCGTATTTCCCTCGTAGGTGACGAACAAGTTGTGTGGCGTCACATCGCGATGCACCAGACCGAGGAGTTGACCGTTGCGTCCGCGCAGCTCATGCGCGCCGTGCAACCCCTCTGCAGAATCGGCACAAATGCGGGCGGCGAGGTGGAACGGCACCTGCTCACCAAGCTCTTCCGCGCGACGCATCACGTCGCGAAGAGGCTCGCCATGCAGGTATTCCATGGCGATCCAGTAAGTGTTGTCGTCCTTGCCGAGGTCGAAAACCTGAGCGACGTTCGCATGGTTGATGCCGGCCGCAATACGGGCCTCGTCGAGGAACATGTCGACGAACTGATCGTCCTCGACCAGGTGGGGATGGATGCGCTTTATCGCGACCCATTTCTGAAAGCCACCCGGGCCGTCCACGCGGGCCAGGTGGACACTCGCCATGCCACCGACACCGAGCTCGTCGACCACGCGGTAACGACCGAGAAAGAACGTCTTGGGGAGCGGTTTATTCTCTTCGGAATGGTCGAGCGCAATCACCGGCGCGGACGTGACCGGTGGAGCGTGAAAGCCCTCCGAGGGACGAAGCGCTTCAATCCGGGTCGCTTGAGGCGGAGGCGGGGTGCGGCGAGGGGGAGGCGGACGGGCCGTCATCGAGGGAGGCAACAATAGCCCGATCATCGAGCAAGGTGCTACTTGGGCGTGTGTCCAGGTATGCTGACGTCGCATGAAGGCAGCCTCCAGCGCAATGTTTGGCGAGGGCGTTCCCCCAAAA
>CANMZR010000174.1 GCA_947502375.1 Polyangiaceae bacterium | reverse complement strand
ATTTCCTTGATATGCTTTCAGAACAACACGGGGTCCGCGTGATGGATCTTTGGGAGGCGATGATGCCGGTGGCAATACCCGAATACCGCAGCGAGTGGTTCCGACGCATGGCGAAGGAGACCCACGAGCACGGCATGCAGCAGGGCATGCAACAGGGCATGCAGGAGGGCGTGCAACACGGCATGCAGCAGGGCATGCAGCAGGGCATCGTGGCCGGTCGGGCCGATGGACTCATCGTCCTTCTCCACGCCAGAGGCTGCGCCGTCTCCGACGGGGACGTCGCCCGGATCCGCGGCTCCAAGGACATCGCCGAGCTCGACCGCTGGCTCGTCCGAGCTTCGTCAGCGTCGAGCGCGGCCGACATCTTCGAGGGCTGAGCGTGGCGGCTCCGGTTTTCCGACGGGCGAAGTCGGGATTGCGCCGTTGTTTCGCCTGTAGGCCCATGCCCATGCGAGGAGCGGCAGCTGAAGCGGGAGCCGAAGCCAGAGCATCGCGGGCGCGATCCTCGGGAAGCTGCCCGGGTGCAGCGCCATGTGGAGGTTCGCGGGAAAGACCGCGACGAGCAGCGCGAGGATCCCCCAGGCCGCGAGCCGCTCGAGGCGCGGGATGAGTAGTGCACCCCCGAGGAGCACCTCAGCGACGCCGCTCAGCTGCACCAAGAGCACGTGACTCGGCAGGTAGTCCGGCATCATCGGCATGTAGAAGCCGGCGTGCACAAAATGGTTCACGCCGCCCACGATGAAGAAGAGCGCGAACACGACCTTGAAAATAACTCTCGCCACGACGGCTCCTGGCGCCGCACGTTCGTGTGCAACTGCGCTCGCCCCGAGCATGCCTCAATTCCGTCGTCAAAGAGGCAACGAACGCCTCAATGAGCTCCGTGCAGAACGCACGCTTGTATCTCGCACGCTTTCGCAGCCACCCCGGCAAGCTGCAAACCCATTGACCTACCGGCACCTCGGAAAGCACCTGGTCGACCGAATGAGCCGCCACGTCCGCCATGCGACGCTCCACACACGACGGACAAATACCCCGCACTTTTCAAAAAAACGCCGCCACAATCTCCTCGCTGAACTCGGCGCAGCGCAAGCGCGCACCCCCGTGTTCGAGAAGGCCACGCGCCCTGCACCACTTTGTGGAACACCGTTTCCTCCGGACGGCTTCGCTCGTAGCCGTCTGCATGCTCCGTTTCCGAAGGGGCAGGGTCGGTCGAAGCCGGACCAGCTCGGCTGCAATCGCGCGCACGAGCTCGGGCGTGATGGCCTCGTGGGGGCGCTCAATCGCGACGCGCAACGCCTCTGCAGAGAGCTCGACCGTCCCCCCCGCCTTGCGACCCAGGTCGATCAACGACGAGCGCGTCGCCTCGGGCAGACTCAGCCAGCGCACGAGAACGAGCCCGAGCATCGCGGACTCGATGAGGCACTCGGCGCGTCGAGAGCTCCATTCCTGCGGCCATGAGCGTGTCATCGCTCGTTGGCGATCCGCGATGAACGCAAGGGTCACTACGGCGACGCTACCGGCGGCAGCGCCCCGACCTCGTCTCCACCTTGCTCGGATGGTGTGCCGGATCGAACTCGAGCACCCGCGGTGCGCTGGCGGAAAGAAGAAAAAGCAACGAGACCCCGACGACTGCTCGCTTCGTCGCTAGGGGGTAGCATCCATGGGCTTCGGTAGGCACCCGTCGAAGCGTTGAAAACGCCTTAGAACTCGACTCGAACAGGCTGATTCAGGACCCCGTTTGCGCGACCCACCGCATCTTGAAAACCCGGGTAGTCGAGCGGCGTCACTCGCCCGGCGCGCAGCTCCACTTCGCGCTTCAGGTGCAACGAGCCCTTCACCAGCCGGTCCGCGATTCGGACGCGTACCCGCGGATCCTCGACGCTGCTGGTTTCAAGGATGGTCGCAAGGCGCGCCCGGGGCGGAAGCACCACTTCGAGTTCGACCAGCGAGCGAGCGCTCTCAGCGACGTAAAGCGGGGTCTGGCGCGACGGTAGCGCCACAAGGGGAGCCATCGATCCCAGAAAGGGCACGTCGAATTCCAGACCGCGATCGTTGCGCCGCGCGAAGTTCGGCACCTCGAGTTCGAGTGTCAGCGTGAGCGGTGCGTCCAGCTCATGCAGGTTGGGGGTGCTCATGCTGAGAACACGCGCGCCTGGAAGGATCGGCCCTATCATGCGTTGCTCGACGAGCGTCCGGCGCTTCTGCTCGAGCATCGGCCCTACCGCTTCGACGCGCGAGAGAGCCGTCCGCACAGCGATGGCGTAGCGTCCGTGAAACTCCTCCACGAGCGCTATCTTGGCGGAGCCGTCCGCAGCGAGCGTGACCTTGCCTCGGTGAACGCCACCATCCTCAGCCCCGCCATTCGTGGTGCGCTCACGCTCGAGGACCGGCGCGTCAGGCGTTGTGCGAAGTGCCGCAGCGTCGACGAGAATCGCGGGCTGACCGGCCAGGAAGCTCGGCAAAAAACCATAAGGAGCGAAGCGCGAGCCAACCAGCATCCAGCGTGGCCCCTGTTCGGTGACGACTCGGACGGCCGCGGACGAAAACGCCTCCAGATCGGAAAGCGGTCCGCGCGAGGGCGGCGCCAGGCGGCTGCGAATCACCCCCAATCGCGCGTCGACGCCAGCGAGCTTGCAGAGGTAAATGAAAGCCTCGGTGAGGTCGCCGTTCTTTGAGGTCACGATGCGCGCCGGCCAGCGTTCGTCGCCGGGAGTGAGGGTGTCGACGACCCAGCGGTAAATACGGCGCGCGCGCGCGTCCTTGGAAATGCCATCGAGCGACCCGTCAGGCTTGCCGGATGCAATCGTGCGAGCGATCCGTAACAGCCTGGGATCCTCGGGCACGCCGCCAGCACGCGCGTCGGAGAGCTGCGCGAGTTGAGATAGCCAATCGGCGCCCCAACCGACCAGCACACTCGGCAAAAACTCCGCGATCGGCGGAGCGGAGGCCTCTTCCGGAAGGGCCAGGGCCTCGGTCACCGTCCAGCGGCGCTCCTCGAGCCCTTCACTCTTCGTTACGATTGGAGGCGGCACGTTGCCGCTCGTCTCGATTGTGAGCGGTCGGCTATTCGGAGAAATCACCACAAACTGCGAGAGGTGGTAGGAAATATTCGGCTCCCGAAAGAACCATCGCGGGCTGCGAAACCGAGCGCCCACACCATCACCCTGAATGCTCTCGATGCTCTCTGTCTCGATGTAATCCCCCACCTCGAGGTGCGGCATCGTCACGGTTGGCTTTCCTGGCACGATCTCGGGCTCGAAAATCTGCCCGTCCTTCTTGATGGTTCGCACCGTCAAGATGGCGCCCTGGGGCAAAGGCTGCTCCGTGTGCCGCGCTATTCCCTCGCGCGATTGAACTCGCAAGATGGTGTGTTCGAGCATCCGCGCACTGCCGTCCGCGGCGATCCATAGCGCAGCGTAGTCGAGGATCCGCGCAGCCGTTCCGGGCAGCGTGAGGCCCTTGGATTCCGTCTCTCGAATGAGCAGAAGACCATCTTTGCGGTAAGGTTCGAGGGCGGTGGCGCCATCAACGAGTTCGATCGCCTGATGCAACGCCGATGTGTCGGAGCCCGTTCGAATCGCCTCGAGCAAGGCTTCCTCGAGAGCGTGCCTATCACCCATCGCATGACGCCCATCGGCGAGGGCGAGGCGAGCTGACGGATTCTGCGGCTCGCGCTCAAGAGCGAGCTCGAGCTTGCGAATCATGCGGGCATCGCCGTCTTCCGACTTTCCAGAGCGAACGAGCAACTCGGCAATTCGTAACGGCACATCACGGCGCTCGGGGCGTAAAACTTCGATGCGGCGCAGCTCCCGCACGGCGGCATCGAAGTCTCCGCGCGCCAACGCACGTCGGAAAGCGAGCTCGTTCGTCGGGTCGAGGGCGGCGATGCGTCGCGTGAGGGCGTCCACCTCGGCGAGTTGCCCTTGGCGCTCCGCCGAGAGCAAGAGGGCCTCGAGGATCGGGATGTTCTCCGGGAAGCGCTCTGCCAGACTGCGAACCGTTTTTGCATGCTCGACGGTCCAGCCGAGCTGCGCCTCGATGGCTGCAAGTTCGGCGGTGAGAGCGGGGACAGCGGGAAAACGAGCCACCAGACTCTCCAACTCGGCCGACGTGTCCGCCGGGCGCGCTTGCCCCGCGCGATCGAGCGTGAGCCACAGCGCCGAGCCCCACAGGTCTTGATCACCCGCGAGAGCACGGGCCTGAAATTCGCGCGCGAGCGTGCGAGCCGTTTCGGCCGTGTAAACCGGGTCGCCCTCGACGAACTGCGCAGCTTGTGCGAGCGCTATGGGCGTCGCGTTGGCGGGCTCGACAAGCGGCTGCAAGAGCGCCGCTGCGACGTCCTGATGCCCTTCACGCGCCGCGAGAGTCGCGGCGAAATAGCGTAAAATCCCCTGATTTTTTGGCCCTTCCATACCTGGGCCATCACCGCGGACGCCAAGTTCGCGCAGGTGCGGGTCGAGCGGATTCGGATCTGCAAGCAGTTCGGGCGGCGTCAACCCATAGGTGAGATCATCGGCCGACGATGCACGGAAGGGCAGCGGGCGACCATCGAGTGCCAAGAGGCGAATGCTCGTCTCGGGTCGACCGATGCGAGCGAGGATACGGTGTCGCCCCGGACGCAGGCGAAGTGCCGCGCCAAGCCGTGGCCAGCTACCCCACGCCGCTTCGTCGCGCTGCAAAACCTCGACATCGTCGACGCGCACGGAGAACGCACCGGCGACCGCCAGAAGGACATCGCGAGCCATATCGAGCTCCACGAAGGTCTGGACATAGTGCACGCCGGCGCCGTGACTCCCCTTCGAGAACAGAGCGCAGCCCCGATGAAAGCCGGACATCGTTTCAGCACGAGGCGAGTCACCGTCGGCGGCGAACCGCAGCGGCCATGGCGGCGCACCTTCGGCGGCGAAGTGCACACGGTGATCGCCGGGCTGGCTGCGACCGAACGGCCCCGCAAACGCGGCGTCGGCAACGCAGCCTTGCTCGCGCTGGAGACGGGGCCGATTCTCGCGCGGGGAACCGACGGGATCCGACCGGTCCGTCTCCTTCGCGTACCAATCCAAAAGCTGGAGTCGCGCACGCCAGCCGATATTCCCAGGTCGGTCGAGCGCGCGCTGGACGAGCGGCTCGGCCAACCGCCAGGAGTTCGCAACGGCGCCCCGCAGTGCCTCGGCGCGACCGGCAGAATACCAAGCGTGCAGCGGCGCATCCGTCCGACTCGAAACTCTGGCGGCGGTCAACACGTCGAGATGAGCGACGATGGCCTCGCCCGAGCGACCGTGTACTTCGGCATCGAGAGCACGCGCCTGCGACACACGGAGCCCCTTGTCACGAAACGTCGCGACGCGCTTACGAGCTGCGAGCGCGCCCGCCGCCGTGCCACCTGGCGAGAGCAGTTCCTCGAGCAACCACTCGCCGGCCGCTTCCGCGTTTCCGTGGGGGCCGACGTCGCGCGCGACGCTGAGGGCGTCAAGCGCCGGAGTCCCCGCCCCCCGAACACAGCCGCCGACGAGGTAAGCGAGAGCGAATCCCAGAAACCGGAGCACACGGGCCCTCTGCCGAGCCGACCAACGCATCACTTCTCAAGCTTGACCGGAACCCCGGCGACCGGCTCCTTCGTCAAGAAAACCAGACTCTCGATCGTACCCCCAGCGTCGCTCTTACGGAGCAGCGCGCCCACGTGAAATGCATGCTCCCAGCGAAGCTTCGAGTGCGCCGAAAAAAATCCGGTCTTTGAAGTACAACCCTTTAGCTGCGCGACGACATTGTCACCCGTCACGCTCAAGTCTGGACCCGACAAACCCTTACGGGCTTTTTTTCCGCCCCCACCCTTGTAAGGCCACACCGCGGTCGAAGAGTCTTCGAGAACGCTCACGACCACCGAGCAATCGTCGGCCTTCTCGATGCGCCCCTCGGGGACCACGACGTACTCGGACAGCAGATCCGTGCGCGCCCCATCCATTTTTAAAAGAATGGACCGCACCCCGCGTTTACCAAGCCCCGTCAGCATCGCTCCAACATCGCGGAGCTGGGCTTTGGTGGTCGTTCGCAAGGCCACTTGTTTGCCATCGACCGGCACGCGCTCGAGCGTTTCGGCAAGCTTCGTCGGGCCTTCCACCGCGGCGAGATCGATTCGCTCGGGCCCGATGCCGATGCCGCGCTCGTCAACAACCAGGTCCGGCATCACGCCGAAAGGACGCTTGCCCACCGGCTCGAGCCCCTTCACCGGAGCCGCACTCGCCGAAGCCGCCGTACCCGCCGTGTGGCTCTCGGTGACTTTGGCGTCACAGGCCGCGAGCCACACCGACAGCCCCAGTGCGCAACGCGCCATCTTCATCGCGGTTCTACTCATCGCACGCCGGCTTACCGCGGCTTGTAAGCGACTGCAAACAGCGGCCACAAGGGGTCGCGTCCACTCGAAGATGGGTAGCCCTTAGCCGCACACATGGTGCGCAAAGGTGGGATACGCGTTCGAATAAATAACGCAAAATAGTGGCCGAAAACTCGGCCCGAGGCGTTCGTCTTTGAGAGGTTCCTGAGATGTCTCTGATGCACGAAGCGCAGCTCTCGAAATTGCCATGGTCAACCACCGTGAGCGACCGCGCCGAACCCGCGCGGCGTTCGGGACTCGAGCTCGTGACGCTGACGGCCGAATGGGCCCGAGCAAACGAGCTGACGACGGCAGGCTTTCTTCTGGCGCGCACAGCCCGCAGCGCCGTGGACGGAATCCTTGCCCCCGACCTGCCGGTGCGCGGAGGCCTACGCGAAGCCATCGAAGGTGCCATTGAGATGGCGCTCGCGCTGCGCGGTGCCGTTCCACCGAACGTCGCGCTCGGCGCGGGTACGCGCGCGATGGCCAGTGACCAGCTCTTCCGTACGCGGGCCCTTGGCGCACGCGGCCTGTGCCTTGTCGTACCGGAACTTGGGCGCATCGCCGACGAGCACGGCGTGCTCGATGACCGTGACTCCGAGGCGCTGCGCGTCTGGAAAAGCCTTTCGGAAGAAGCTCCCATCGTTCTGCTTCTCGACGATAGCGACCGCGGCGTGTCGGTGCAGCTTCCTGTCGCAATCGACAGCTGGCTTGCAACCGTCCCGTCCCTCGACGCTCCCCTGGTAGCCGCCTGGGCAGGCGGCCGTTCACAGCAGGCTTCGCACGAGCGCCAAGGCGCCTTTGACTGCGAACCCGACGAGTTCATCCTCGATCGCGAGGCTTCCGAGGAGCCATTCGTCAATCACGAAGCTCAGCACGATAGCGAGGATGCTCACGCCGCCGTCGCCGAGGCCGACCGCCCCACCTTGCGCGATCCGGCACGCACGGGTTACCAGAAGCAGGCCAACGTTCCTGCCCCCGAGGCCAACGGCAACATCATGCGGCACGATCCGCTGGCCGACCTCGAAGACGACGATGGCGCGCTCGACGACGCGAGGCTCTTCGATGGCCTCTTCACGGCCCCAAGCCGGGCAGCCGGCGGCTCCTCGCACCTTCCTTCGCTGCCGCTCGCCGACCCCTCCGTAGCGCTGACGCCATCGCCGGCGCCGCAGAAGCTTCAGATACCGAAGCGCGAGCAAAATACCGGGAATCCTGTCAAACGACCGCGCCACCCAACCAGTCGCGGAGCCATGACCCGCGCGCTCGAATCCGACGGTCAGGCACTCCAAGGACGCTCACGTGCCCCAATGACGGACCTGCAACCAGAGCAGACCGTGGAATTGACCCGGGACCGCCGCACCGTCGAAGCCCCCGCTCGACCGGCCCGACGCTTTGATACGAGCAACCTGCGGGCACACGCCGCCACGCTCGTCGCCGCTCGGGGTTCGCGACCGGTGAGGCAGATAGAGCAACTCTACGTCGAGCACTACGTACCGCTTCTCGAAGCCTTCTCTGCCGGCTACACCGAGCACGACGCGGAACAAGCGCTCACTGGCTGGCGCAGCTCTTTCGAGAAGAGTTACCAGGAAAGCTTCGCGTCGATTCGCGTCACGGGCAAGCGCCCGAAGATGGTGCTCGATGCTCCCGAGGAGGCCGTTCGCATCGGCAAGCTGAACGGCGCGCGCTCGGTGCAAATCGTCCTCGTCGATGCCATGCGCTTCGGGCTCGGCGAGCGAGTCCAGCGCCGCCTGGAGGCCTCGATGAGCGACCTCGGAACGTGTGTCGAGCAGCAGGTTCTCTGGGCGGCTCTGCCTTCGGTGACCTCGGTTCAAATGCAGCTGCTCGCCCAAGGAGCGAGGGGACTGCGCGACATCGAGACTCCGAACGAGCGGGACCTCACGGCGTTTCGCGACGGCACCGCCTGCACTCCGCGACGCGAACGCATTGGCCAGCGTGACCTCATGAAACTCGACGTCGTCGAGGCGCGACTCCGCGAAGCCGGTCCCGCCTTCGAGACGCGCATGGACGACCTCGCCGAAGAGGTCGCCGACTCGGTCGTCAAGGTCGCAGAAGGCTTACCACCGCGCACGATGATGTACCTGTTCGGCGACCACGGCTTTCAGCTCCGCGCCATCAGCGACAGCCGTACCGCACGCGCGGAACAAGGTGGTGCGCGCCCGGAGGAAGTCCTCGTTCCGGGCTATGCCTGGCTCATCGGTGGAGCTCACTGAGCTTCGGGGGAGCTCACTGAGTTGGTCATGCGCCGAATCCATCGTTCTCGACGGATATTGACTCGGCTACCTGCTGTTCGTTGACCCTCGATTCGAACGAATCGACGGTCCAGCTTTCGCTCGCGAAACGACGACGCCCATTGCGCACCCGCACGCAATGTGATCGAGTCAAGTCATGATCCGCTTTGCTTACACAACTGCGCTCACCGTCCTCGCGCTCGCCCAGGCCTGCGGAGGCCGCAGTAGCGCGGACCCTTATGACTACGACCTCCCCGGCAGCACCGATGCCGTAACCACGAACGGAGCCACGACCACCGGCATGCTCGCGGGTGTTGGTGGCGCAACGGCCGGGGGCGGTGGCACCACCACCGTGGGGACCACGAGCGGCGTGCCCGAGCCAACGTCCGTCAGTGGCGCCGGCCCCATGGCGGCCTCCGGTGCGGCTACCGGCGCGGCCGGCACGGGTGCGACAACTGGCTCCGGCAGCATGACGACCGGCAATGGCGTCGCGGCTTCGTCCGCCGCCTCAGGCGGGATGACGACCGGGCCGCAATCCTCGGCGGCCTCCGGTGGCATGAGCACGACGACCGCCTCTTCCGCCGCGTCCGGTGGCATCGCGAACTGCGTGTCTTGCACCTTCACGAAATGCCCGACGGCTCTCAGTTGCCTGCAAAAACAGGCCTGCATCGACGGTGCGAGCTGCACGCTTCAGAAGTGCCTGAGCGGCGGCGCACCGGATTTCGTCTGTGCGCTCCAATGCTTCAACGGCGACTTTATGGCCGCCAAGGACGCCATCACGGCCATCACGTGCCTGGCGACACAGTGTGCGGCCGAATGCCAGGGCGGCTTCGGCGGCTAGCCTGCGAGCCAAAGCCTCAAAGCCTCAAAGGCTAAACTAGCGGGCCAAGAGAGCGCGCGCGATGATCAGCTTCTGAATCTCGGTCGTGCCTTCGTAGATCCTCAAAGGACGAATGT